>JAOAGT010000003.1 GCA_026415615.1 Thermoleophilia bacterium
CGGTTATTGGGTCAAATGATGAAGTTGGTGAGTTGCCGTGGAAAGGAAGTTTGCCTGAGGGTGGAAAAATAAACGAAAAATTAGCTGCTGTTTCGATAAGTGATAATGGGTTGATGGTGATTGGTAATAAGCCAATTAAAGTGGAAGTAATTGATGTGCAAAGCGGTGCGGTGATTTATAGCGAAGAAAATTTAACTAATTTGTATTTGAGTTTTGATAAAGTGCTTTCATACGGAAAAAATTATCTCTTAATATTAGATGATAGAAAGAATTCGAAAGAAACCATACAGTTTGTGGTTGGTGACGACGAAATTTTGATAAAAAGAAAATAAATAAATTTTCTAGATCTTTGAAAATACGGTTGATACAATAGGAAGAACTATTGTATAAGAGGAGAGAAGCGCAACGAGGCAAAGCGAGTGTGAGTATAACAACACATGAGGCGGTAAGTTACTAAGAGCACACGGTGGATGCCTTGGCACCCGAGCCGATGAAGGACGTGGCTACCTGCGATAAGCCAGGGGGAGCCGGTAGCGGGCATAGATCCCTGGATGTCCGAATGGGGGAACCCGGCCTGTGGGAACACAGGTCACCGCCGTTTGGCGGGGGGAACCTGGGGAACTGAAACATCTCAGTACCCAGAGGAGAGGAAAGCGAAAGCGACTCCCTGAGTAGCGGCGAGCGAAACGGGACGAGCCCAAACCGTGTCTGCGCGATAGCGTGCAGGCGTTTCAGGCACGGGGTTGTAGGGCTGGTTTGGGGTCGGCTGCACCCGACCCGGGAAGTCACAAAGGATCGATATAGCCGAACCGGCTGGGACGCCGGGCCACAGAGGGTTAGGGCCCCGTAGGCGAAATGTCGGTCCCTTCCTTAACCAGTACCTGAGTACCACCGGACACGTGAAATCCGGTGGGAATCAGCGGGGACCACCTCCGCAAGGCTAAGTACTAGCTGGTGACCGATAGTGGACTAGTACCGTGAGGGAAAGGTGAAAAGCACCCCGGGAGGGGAGTGAAATAGAACCTGAAACCGTGTGCTTACAAACGGTCGGAGCAGCCTTCGGGCTGTGACGGCGTACTTTTTGCATAACGGGCCAGCGAGTTGTGGTGTGCGGCGAGGTTAAGCGAGAGCGGAGCCGTAGCGAAAGCGAGTCTGAATAGGGCGTATTAGTCGCACGCTGCAGACCCGAAGCCGGGTGATCTATCCATGGGCAGGGTGAAGCGAGGGTAAGACCTCGTGGAGGCCCGAACCCACTTCGGTTGAAAACGGGGGGGATGACCTGTGGATAGGAGTGAAAGGCTAATCAAACCCGGAGATATCTGGTTCTCGCCGAAATATATTTCGGTATAGCCTCGCGCGTTTACTTATGGTCGTAGAGCACTGTTTGGGCTAGGGGCCCCCTAAAGGTTACCGAACTCAGGCAAACTCCGAAGGCCATAAGTCCAGAGCGCGGGAGTCAGGCTGTGGGGGATAAGCTCCATAGCCGAGAGGGGAACAACCCAGACCATCAGCTAAGGTCCCTAAATCGTGGCTAAGTGGGAAAGGATGTGCGAGCGCACAGACAACCAGGAGGTTGGCTTAGAAGCAGCCATCCTTAAAAGAGTGCGTAATAGCTCACTGGTCAAGTGTTCACGCGCCGACAATCCAACGGGGCTCAAGCCACGTACCGAAGCTATGGGATCCTCGCAGCGCTTGCGCTGCAGGATCGGTAGGCGAGCGTTCTCAAGCCGGCGAAGCGGCGGCGGAAGCCAGCCGTGGAGGCTTGAGAAGTGAGAATGCTGGCATGAGTAACGAAAGGCGAGTGAGAAACTCGTCCGCCGAATGCCCAAGGTTTCCTGAGCAATGTTAATCAGCTCAGGGTTAGCCGGGACCTAAGTCGAGGCCGAAAGGCGTAGGCGATGGACAACTGGTTAATATTCCAGTGCCACCACGGAGCGTTTGAGCAATGGGGTGACGCGGAAAGGTAAGCGGACCGTGGCGTTGGTTGACTACGGACAAGCGTGTAGGGCGGTCCCTAGGCAAATCCGGGGGCCACACAAGCCTGAGGCGTGATGTCAGCTGGCTTCGGCCGGCCAGCCGCTGATCCTATGCCGCCGAGAAAAACCTCTAGCGAGCTCCGGTGTGTGCCCGTACCAAAACCGACACAGGTGGGCAGGTAGAGAATACCAAGGCGATCGGGAGAACTATGGCTAAGGAACTCGGCAAATTGGCCCCGTAACTTCGGGAGAAGGGGCGCCTCGCTAGGGTGTAGGGACTAGCTCCCGAAGCCCGAGGAGGCCGCAGAGTCCAGGCCCAAGCGACTGTTTACCAAAAACACAGGTCTCTGCTAAGTCGTAAGACGATGTATAGGGGCTGACGCCTGCCCGGTGCCGGAAGGTTAAGTGGAGGTGTTAGCCGCAAGGCGAAGCACTGAAACTAAGCCCCGGTAAACGGCGGCCGTAACTATAACGGTCCTAAGGTAGCGAAATTCCTTGTCGGGTAAGTTCCGACCTGCACGAATGGCGTAACGACTTGGGCACTGTCTCAGCCGTAGACCCGGTGAAATTGTAGTATCGGTGAAGATGCCGGTTACCCGCGACTAGACGGAAAGACCCCGTGAACCTTTACTGCAGCTTGATATTGGAGCTTGGTGCACCTTGTCCAGGATAGGTGGGAGGCTGTGAAGCGCGGACGCCAGTTCGCGTGGAGCCGTCCTTGGGATACCACCCTTGGTGTACTGGGCTTCTAACGGTAGACCGTGATCCGGCTACCGGACAGTGTCTGGCGGGCAGTTTGACTGGGGCGGTCGCCTCCTAAAAGGTAACGGAGGCGCGCAAAGGTTCCCTCAGCACGGTCGGCAATCGTGCGTAGAGTGTAAAGGCATAAGGGAGCTTGACTGCAAGACCCACAAGTCGAGCAGGTGCGAAAGCAGGCCTTAGTGATCCGGCGGTAGCAAGTGGAAGCGCCGTCGCTCAACGGATAAAAGGTACTCCGGGGATAACAGGCTTATCCTGCCCAAGAGTCCACATCGACGGCAGGGTTTGGCACCTCGATGTCGGCTCATCGCATCCTGGGGCTGGAGTAGGTCCCAAGGGTTGGGCTGTTCGCCCATTAAAGCGGTACGCGAGCTGGGTTCAGAACGTCGTGAGACAGTTCGGTCCCTATCTGTCGTGGGCGTAGGAGATTTGCGGGGAGTTGTCCCTAGTACGAGAGGACCGGGATGAACAGACCTCTGGTGTATCAGTTGTCGTGCCAACGGCACTGCTGGTTAGCCACGTCTGGTTCTGATAACCGCTGAAAGCATCTAAGCGGGAAGCAGGCCCCAAGATTAGGTCTCCCACCAGGTTAACTGGGTAAGGCCCCTGGAAGACTACCAGGTTGATAGGCTGGATGTGTAAGGGCAGCAATGCCTTTAGCAGACCAGTACTAATCGGCCGAGGTCTTGACTCTACACATTGCTGTGTCACTATGCAGTTTTGAAGGTGCACCTAAAGAAGTCTGTAAAGATTTCCGGTGACCATGGCGAGGGGGAAACACCTCTTCCCATTCCGAACAGAGAAGTTAAGCCCCTCAGCGCCGATGGTACTGCACGGGCGACCGTGTGGGAGAGTAGGACGTCGCCGGGAACTTTTATCGAGCCCGCCCGTTGAGGCGGGCTCTTCTTTTCTCTCATGTTGTCACGCAAACATGTTGGTGGTCAGAGTTTCCCTTGGTCGTCGGTAGCCCCTATAATTGCGGGGAGTTAAGCCAAAGTGGTTTAGGACAGAAAGGGTTGGTGTCCGTGGTGGAGAAGGTCGAGTGGGGACTGAAAGGAGTGATAATCCCGCTGATCACTCCATTCAAGGAAGATCTGAGCGTGGACTTTGACGGGCTGCGGATTCTGGTTGACTACGCTATCGAAGAGATGAATTGTGACGGTCTGGTTCCGTGCGGAACCACTGGTGAGTCGCCCACTCTTTCCCACGAAGAACATGTTGAGGTCATCCGTGTGGTTATTGAACACACCAGGCGGCGGGTGCCGGTCATCGCCTCAACAGGCTCTAATTCAACCCGAGAGGCGATTGAGCTGACGCGGCGCGCTGAAGAACTGGGAGCGGACGCTACCCTTCAAGTGGGCCCGTACTACAACAAGCCCACACAACAGGGGCTGTTTAATCACTTCGCGGCTATCGCCAAAGAGTCGCGACTGCCCATGATCATTTACAACATCCCCGGAAGAACCAGCCGAAACATTGAGCCCCAGACCATAGCGCGGTTGTGGAGTGAGATTCCAACCGTGATCGGGCTTAAGGATTGCTCCAACGATCTCCATCAAACCATGCAAATCTACCGTTGGACCGACCCGGATACCTTCAAGATATATTGCGGCGAAGACATCATGACTTTTAGCCTCCTATGTCACGGCGGCGCAGGGGCTATCGCTGCGGTAGCTCATGTGGTAGGACGCGAAGTCAAGTCTATGTGTGAAGCGGTCTGGAGTGGAAGACTTGAAGAAGCGCGCGACATTCACTACCGCATAATGGACGTTGTCGATGCCTTGTTTGTTGAACCGAATCCCATACCGGTCAAGAAGGCGATGGAGTGGCTGGGGCTTCCTGCCGGGGTGCCGCGCCCGCCGCTGGAGCCGCTGAGTCCGAGTGGGCAGGAAGTGTTGCGCAAGGCTCTTACCGCTGGAGGGTGGCTTAAATAGGGACGCGAACCGCGCTTCCTACCAAAGTAGGAGGAACACAAGGATGTCCTTGCTCTAAACTGCGGAGCCGCAGTTTAGATATGTTAGGGCGGGTACGTGGGAGGGTTGGTGACAGGATTCTTTCTTGCACTTTCTGCCATTCTCGGTCTAGTCATAGGCAGCTTCCTGAACGTTGTGGTGTATCGGCTGCCTTTGAACAGATCCATAGTGACGCCACGTTCCAGCTGTCCGGCATGTGGCCACCCGATAAGGTGGTATGACAATATCCCGATCGCTAGCTGGGTCATTCTTAAGGGAAGATGTAGGGACTGCAAAGCGCGGATTTCTCTTCGCTACCCTCTGGTCGAAGCCCTGACGATGATCTTCTTTGTTCTATCATCGTGGCGTTTTGGCCTAACTGGGCGCGTCTTTGTCGCTTGGGCTTTTTGCGCAGCTCTGATCGCGATTAGTTTGATTGATCTAGATCATATGATCATCCCTAACAGGATTGTATTACCCGGCGCGGCAATAGGTTTAGCCGCGTCAATAGCTCTGGCGCCCGCGCGCTGGTGGGTATATCTCGTTTCTGCCGTAGGAAGCGCCGCCTTCATGTTTATCTTGGTCCTCATCTGGCCGGGCGGCATGGGAATGGGCGATGTCAAGATGGCTCTCTTTATGGGGGCGGTGCTGGGACCGAGTGTGCTTGTCGCACTGTTTGCGGCGTTCTTGTTCGGAAGCGTGGTCGGCGTTTCTTTGATTGCGATGCGAAAGGCCTCACGCAAGTCCAGGCTCCCTTTTGGTCCTTTTCTCGCGCTGGGGTCGCTCATTGGTTTGTTCTTTGGCGAAGCTATTCTTCACGCTTATACCAGTGTTTACTCCTGACGCAAAGCTCTCGGCAGGTGTTATCGACAGGGTTTTAATAGTCGATAAAGAAGAATATGACATGCTAGCTGGGGATGGTACAGTAATGACGGTGTGTGCGCGTGGGGTAAGAATATCCAGGCGTGCCACTTGTGCGGTTTCTACTTGGTGCTGGAAGCGAGGTTAAGAAGTGGCACTGGGAATATTCGGCAGGGCGCCACTTGCTTTGGACATCGGCGGCTCCAGTGTCGTTGCTCTTCAGACGAGCGGTAGTTCCGGCCGTCTGAAGCTCAAGGGTTGCTATGAGTGGCCGCTTTCCGAAGGCCTGATCAACGACGGAGAGGTCGGCGATGTAGACCTGCTAGCTCGCGATCTGCGGGCGTTCGCCAGCCACTTTCGCCTGCGTGGTCGCCCCGTGCAGATAGCGGTGGGCAATCAAAAGGTAATTGTTCGCAACATTGACATGCCCGACATGACCGAGGCCGAGCTGCGGGGGGCAATTGAGTTTCAAGCCGCGGACCATATCCCTATTCCTATCGATGAGGTTGTGCTTGACTTCCAGGTGCTTCGCAAGCGGATTTCTCCCGACGGAGGAGCGCGCCAAGAGGTCCTTTTGGTGGCTGCTCAGCGAGCGATGATTTCCATGTTCACTGCTGCTCTGCGCCAGGCTGGATTCAAGGTCATGGGAATTGACGTAACAAGTCTTGCCTTGATACGGGCTCTCATTCCGCCGGTCCCATTTTTGGCGGATGAGGCGGAGAGCCAAGTTGCTCGCGCAATAGCCGATATTTCTTCTTCGGTTTCCACAGTCGTCATTGTTGTCGGTCGTGACCTCAAGTTCACCCGGACCATCAATTTCTCAAGCGACACCTTCGCCCGTTCGCTGGCGGCCGACATGGGGATCCCCTTAGACGAGGCTCAGGATCTTCTGCGATATGTGGGTTTGCCCGGGCCGTTAGACCCAGTTCCCGACTTATACGCCGACGACGTGATTGCTCATGTGAACCGCCGACTCGGAGAGGTCGTCGCAGAGATCGCCGATGAGCTTAGCCGTTCGTTACACTATTACCAGAGTCAGCCAGCCAGCGTTCCGATTCAAGAGATGATACTGAGCGGGAAGGGTGCGCTGCTCCGCAACCTGGACGCCTATCTGTCGGAAAGCCTCGGAATGCCCGTGGTGATTGCGAACCCGTTGATTCACTTCGCGGCGAACGACTCGAAGATACCAGATGCCGCGCTTGCCTTGATGGCTCCCTACCTGTCGGTCGCCGTTGGCCTTGCGCTGCCTGAGGAGGGGTGACACACATGGGTCGGCGCATAAATCTTCTCCCGCCGTCAGAACGGCCCCGTACCACCACGGACTTCGCCGCTCTCGGCTTGGTTGTGTTCGTGATTGTGGTGTTGTTCGGGTTGGCGCTTGGCTACTTCTTTCTCAGCACCACCCTTGACGACCGGCAACGAGAGCTGGCTGATCTGGAGCAGGAGACCTTGAAGTTAGAGCGCGAGGCTGCCGAGCTCGATCAATATGATGCTCTGGCGTCGCGAAGAGCTAAGGCTGAGGATCTCGCTAAGAAGCTCTACGCCGGCCGTACGGTGGTATTTGACATCCTCGATGAGATCAGCCTAGTAGTACCAGAGCGCGTTTGGTTTAGCAGCTTGGAATTGACAGTCGCCGAGCCTGGCGGTGGTCAAGACGCTCGCGGGGGTCAACAAAGCACGCTAACGGTGGAAGGCAAGACCTTTGACTTTGAAGACGTAGCTGAGCTACTGGTCCGTCTGCAGCTGGTGCCGTCGTTCTCGTCGGTCGTTCTTCGCGATGCTGCCTTGGAGGATGAAGCCTCAGGGGTGAAAGCAGTTTCGGTTGAGGCGCAGGTCATAAACACCCAGAGTCCGGATGTTCCTCTGCCGGTGAGTAGTATTGAGGTGGGGGGTCTATGAGTCGCAGGGCAAAACTCTTACTGGGGACTTTGGGCGTAGTTGTCCTTGCGGTCGTAGTGTGGTTTTTGGTTCTTCAGCCGCTCCGATCTGACGTGGCCTCTACCAACCAAGAAATTGAAAACATGCGTGCACGTCTGCAAGCCGCGCAAGCCAAACTGGCTCAGGCGGAAGTTAAGCGCGAAGAGGCAAAATACAACCAGGCGCGGCTGCTAGAACTGGCGAAGATGGTGCCCGAAAGCGAGGAGACTCCAAGCCTAATTGTGGAGTTGGAAGATCTGGCTCGGCAGTCTGGGGTCGAGTTGCGCAGTATCTCGCGCGGCGAGACGGCCGAGCTAGCAACGATACCGGCCAGCTATGTTCCCATTGACCTTGAGTTGTACGGGAAATACTTCGATGTGTCGGATTTCGTTTATCGTCTCGAGCAGATGGTGGCCCGGCCGGGAAGGTTGCTCGCAGTGAAGACGGTTGCTCTGGAGGTACAGTCCGGCCAGGAAGAACTCGCACTGGAAACAAGCCCCACTCTGCGCGCCACTCTCACGGTGTATGCGTTTGTCTCCGGAAAGGCGGTCCAGACTGGGGGCTCGACCGGTAGCGCGCCAACCGGCACAACGCCGGAGACCACCACGACAGGGCCATAGACAAGGATAGCTCTTGTATGAAGGCATTTGACCTCAGCAGGGTAATCAAGAGCTCGGCAACGAACGTTGCGATCGTGATGCTGCTGGCAGCAGCCTTGGCGGCTGGCGTTGCTGGATGCTGGGGAGCCGAGGAGCCCTCTAGCAGCTCAGCTCCCGGTGGGAATACGACTGCCGTGGGTTCCGGGGGCAGCCAAACGCCGATCTCTACGGAGGCTGGTCTGTTGGCATATTCGGAGCAATTGTCGACTTTCCAGGCAAAGGATCCGTTCATTCCCAAATACGTACCAACAACAGCTTCGTCCACCACCACTTCGATCACTGTCCCTACCACAGCTGCGCCCACCAGCACGACTTCGTCCACAGTGACGACGATCCCAACCACAACGACGACTCAGCCTCCCACAACAACTACCTCTACGACAACAACTTCAACTACTACTTCCACCACCTCCACTACAACGACCATCTCACCCTTGCACGTCCTCAAAGTGCTTTCTGTCGATGTAGTAGGAGAGGCGCCCGCGGTGACTATCAAGGTAGACGAGGTTGTTTACAAGGACCGCCGTGTGGGAGATGTGCTATCAACGACTTGGGGCGAGGTCAGGATTCTCGATATAAGCCTGTCCAGCAAAGTGGTGACCCTGCTCCACGAAGGCGAAGTGCTTTGGCTTGAGGCGGGTCAAGTAGTTCGCGAATGGCCGTAATTGTTCGGGCATGCTTTGCATGGGCGGAGGCCTGAGCGCAAGGCATGCTAAGAGGAAGACAAGGAGTCGACCTAGAAAGTGCTGCGGATAACCACTGCCGGTGAGTCCCACGGGCCTGGTGAGATTTGTGTAGTGACTGGCGTCCCCGCGGGGCTATCCCTGAGTCGCGCCGATATAGATCGTGAGCTCGCCCGGCGTCAGCAAGGTTACGGGCGAGGCGGGCGGATGGCCATTGAACAAGACCGCTGCCGGATACTTTCCGGGGTTAGACACGGCAAGACTCTCGGCAGCCCAATTTCCCTACTGGTAGAAAACCGGGATTACGCAAATTGGCGGGATGCAATGGGGGCTGAAGCTCCCTTAACAGACCAGGGTGTTGGTTGGTCTGTGGTTAGGCCTGTGACTTTGCCTAGACCAGGGCATGCCGACCTAGCCGGGGTGGCCAAGTACGGACACACAGACATACGGAACGTCCTAGAGAGAGCCAGTGCGCGAGAGACGGTGGCCCGCGTGGCCGGGGGTGCAGTATGCAAGGCTCTCTTGCGCGAATTTGGGGTCACGATAAGGGCCCGAGTGATTCGGATTGGAGAAGTTCAGGCAGCCCTGACAGGCGATTTTAGCGACCCGACCTCCGTCTCCTGGGAGGCCGTGGAACAGTCGCCTGTGGGCTGCGATGATCCTGATGCTTCCTTGGCTATGTGTGCCGCCATCGACCGAGCGCGCACGCACGGGGATTCACTGGGCGGAGTCTTCGAAGTCTGGTGTTGGGGAGTGTGTCCTGGTTTGGGCTCTTACACGGTGATGGAAGACCGCCTGGACGCCAGGCTTGCGGCCGCGGTTATGAGTATCCCGGGTGTAAAGGGAGTAGAGATCGGTGAGGGATTTCGGTCTGCTGCACTCTCTGGCTCGGAGGTTCATGACGCCATTGGTGTCAGCGAGGCCGACGGAAGAAGATGGATAACCAGGGCAACCAATCGAGCTGGGGGTTTGGAGGGGGGCGTTACAAATGGGCAACCGATAATAGTGCGGGCGGCAATGAAGCCGATTCCAACTATGACGCGCCCGCTTCCCTCGGTGGATATCTCTACTCTCCAGGCTGCCCAAGCGCATGTGGAAAGAAGCGATATCACCGCGGTCCCTGCCGCTCGAGTGGTGGGAGAGGCCATGGTGGCATACGTAGTCGCTGCGGCTTACCTGGAAAAGTTCGGCGGCGACTATCTGGAGGATGTTAAAGCGGCGGTGGCAATGTACGAGAGGCGACTCGCGGAGCAGGGGCTATGGCGGCGGTTGTAGCTCTTGCCGGTTTCATGGGGGCTGGCAAGACGTCTGTCGGGGAAATGCTTGCTAGTTCTCTCGGGTGGCGTTTCGTAGATCTAGACACCGAATTCGAAAGGCGTCATCCGGAGGGAATCGCGCGTTTCTTTGCCGAGAAGGGCGAAGCGGCGTTCCGGGCCGAAGAGTGGCGCCTTCTTCGGACTATTCTGGAGGACGCGTGCTTTGCAAATCGAGAGGAGTCCGAAGGCGAGGGTCTTGTCTTGTCATTGGGAGGCGGTACTCTCGAGATACAGGAGGCTGCCGAGGCTCTCGAGCAATGCGCCACTGTCTTTTACCTCAAAATCTCTCCAGAGACTGCCTGGAGGCGAGTGCAAGGCAGCGACCGACCTCTTGCCCAAGACCAAGCCGTCTTTCTCGACCGTTTCTTCAGGCGTCAGGAACTTTACGAGGATGCGGCTGACTGGGTGATTCCTGCCGACAATAGGTCTGTGGGCGAGATAGTAGAGGACATCCTTTGGGTCGTGAAAGATGCAAGGGCGTCCACCGCAGGGAGTTGGGGACGATTCGTGGTCTTGACTCAGCGTCGCTCACGAATAATGGGGGCTGCCGGGGCTCTGTTGGCGACGCCACAGCTTGCGAAGCCGTTCACCGCGCAGGGACAGAGAATCTTCTTGATCACGGACGAAAATGTTTTTTGGGCATGGGGAAGCCGCCTTCTAAGTTGTCTTGGGCAGCAATCTCGCGTAGCTACGTTAATCGTTGCCCAGGGCGAACAAAGTAAGAGTGTCAGAACTCTAGCAAGTTGTTGGGAGTGGCTGGCGGAGCAGGGGGCGCGGAGAGACGACTTGGTCGTCGCTCTGGGCGGGGGTGTTGTGGGTGATTTGGCTGGGTTTGCTGCTGCCACTTACCAACGCGGGGTTCCTCTGTGGCAGATTCCTACTACCCTCCTCGCTCAAGTGGATTCGAGTGTCGGCGGAAAGACGGCGGTCAATCTTCCTGCCGGGAAGAACCTGGTAGGGGCCTTCTATCAGCCCGATTTAGTGGTCATTGACCCTGTGACGCTAGATACTCTACCTACTCACGTGTACAGGGCTGGGCTGGCTGAGGTGGTGAAGTATGCTCTGCTAAAGTCGTGGTCCTTTTTCAGTTTCCTTGAACGCAACGCTTCGCAAATCTTGGCGCGAGAGCCTTACGTACTGGCTCGTTTGGTGAAGCGATGCGTGCTATGCAAGGCAGAGATTGTGGAACAGGACGAGACCGAGATGGGGCCACGAGCTGTGTTGAATCTCGGTCACACCGTGGCCCACGCTCTTGAGAAGGTTGTCGGCTATGGGAAACTAAGCCACGGAGAGGCTGTGTCGCTGGGTCTCGTGGCCGCTCTGGTGGTGAGTGAGAAGTTGCTTGGCTTAGACCCAGAAGTGCGGATGAGAACAACTTGTCTTCTTGAAACGTTTGGCCTGCCTGTTTCTTGGGAGATTTCTAACATCGATGCCATAACTGCCGCGACTGCATATGACAAGAAGGCAAGAGCTCGGTCTGCTGGTTATGTCGGTCTTCAGCAAGTAGGCCAGCCCGTGATTGGCTTAGACGTCTCCCCGTCTCTTCTACGAGAGGCCTTGGAGGTTATTACCCGGTGAAAGTGAAGTCTCCGCAAGGCCTAGCCGACAGCGATGTGCACTGCAGACTTGTAGTGGTGCTGCACGGTCCAAATCTAAATCTACTCGGCGAGCGACCGGCAGAGCATTACGGCTCTTTGACCTTGGCCGAGCTCAACGCTCTGATAACCGAGGAAGCCGAACGTTTGGGTTGGCAGTGTCTCTGTTTTCAGACAAACCACGAGGGCGTGTACATCGACTGGATTCACGAATTCAGACGCGCAGGAGCCATGATTGTCAATCCCGGAGCTTGGACCCACTACAGCTACGCTATACACGACGCTCTCGAGCTTGTCGCATGTCCGGTGGCTGAAGTGCATCTTTCGGACATTGAAACTAGAGAAGAATGGAGGCGCCGTTCGGTCATTACTCCCGTCGTTGACCTTGTCATTTCAGGCAAGGGTCCCTGGGGGTACGTGGAGGCTCTTCGCCGCGTCGTAGCAATGGCCGAAGGAAACGCCACGCCAGGTTGATCTGTTAGAATGCAACATCGCGTTTAGGCTCAAGCATTGAAAGCAATGACATAGCAGTTGGAATGCTTCAAAGCGGAGGCGTGGAGCGTGATTTCGACGAATCAGTTCAAAGCAGGCATCACTATTAAGTACGAAGGCGACATCTACCGCGTGGTTGAGTATCAGCACGTCAAGCCCGGTAAGGGTGGCGCCTTTGTGCGCACCAAGCTGCGCAATCTTGCCACTGGAGCTCTTATCGATCGAACATTTCGTCCAGAGCAAAGATTCGAGCAAGTCCGTACCGAGAGTCGGCCCATGACCTATCTTTATGAGGAGCCGGACCAGGTAGTGTTCATGGACAAGGAGTCCTACGAACAGCTTGCCTTGCCCAAGGCCGTACTGCAGGATCGCCTTGATCTTATGACAATCGGTATGGAGGTTGAAGTAATCTTCATCGATGGTGAGCCCTTCGATGTTGAGCTTCCCACCTTTGTTGATCTAAAGGTGGCAGAGACAGCAGCGGGAGTAAGGGGAGACACGGTATCCGGTGGCACCAAGAGCGCTGTTCTTGAAACGGGAGCCGTAGTACAAGTGCCCCTGTTCATTGAGCCCGGGGAGGTTGTTCGTATCGATACTCGTACCCGCGAATACGTGACTCGGGCCTAGGGTATGAGACACGACGTAGCTAGGCGTCAAAGATGACTGAGTATCAAATTGCAACTGGAGTGCTTGAGTCCATCGTACGGGGCTCCCTGCAAGGCGACAGCAGGATCCGATTCCATTCTTTATTTCCGCTGGTCAAGGGCAGAGCGGTAACTGTGGAAGTACAAGACGCTGAGTGTCGGGTAGAGGTCCACGTTGACGCGAGGTATGGGGAGCACTTACCTTCCCTGGCCGACGAGATTCGGGAACGGGTGTCGGCGGCACTTAGTCAGATGACTGGCCTGCGTGTGGCCGCGGTGGACGTGGTCTACGCTGGTGTATTTGCGGAATAGCTTCGTTTGTCGGTTGCCCCATGCCTAAGGGTCGTAGAAATGCCCGGCGTCAAGCTGTGTTTCTAATGTACCAGCAGGACCTTCTTGGATTGACTCCTGAGGCGGCGCTTGCACGAGTCGCTGAAGCAGAGCTTCCCCCGTACACACGGGAGCTGGTTTTGGGCATTGCCTCAAAGCGGGCGTCCATCGACCGAATTCTTGAAAGCAGACTCGAGAGCTGGTCCCTTGACAGGCTGGGAATTCTTGAACGGTCTATCTTGCGTGTCGCTGCGTATGAGCTACTGTGGCGGACGGACATTCCGTCTGCGGTAGCCATCAACGAGGCGGTCGAGATCGCCAAACGATTCTGCGGGGATGAAGCTGGAGCGCTGGTAAACGGGGTGCTGGGCCGATTAGTTGACGAAGGGCTCGTCCCTGATCGTCCGATAGAAGAGCAGCCATCCGGCAACCCTGGTGATTCAGTGAATAGTGGTAGGGACTAGCAGCCCGTGACCGAGCCGAAGTCGAGATTGATAGATTCGCTTGATTTACCCCGGGAGTTAAGAACCCTGGACACGGCCGCTCTACGCCGCGTAGCCGAGGAAGTGCGCGCTGAGATCATACACACCGTAACCCGCAACGGCGGCCACCTCGGGGCTAGTTTGGGAGTGGTTGAGATCGCCATTGCCCTGCATGCAGAGCTAAACACTCCTGACGATGTAATCATCTGGGATGTGGGTCACCAGGCGTACGCCCATAAGCTCCTAACTGGAAGATTAAAAGAGTTTTCCTCGATCCGAACATACGGCGGACTTTCTGGCTTTCCCTCACGTGAAGAAAGTCCCTTTGATGTCTTTGGGACGGGGCACGCCAGTACATCGATTAGCGCCGCCGTGGGCATGGCTGAAGCGTGGAGACGAACGCAAGGCTCGGGTTCTTCCAGGGCCAGACGAGTGGTGGCAGTTATAGGGGACGGAGCCCTTACCGGTGGGGTGGCGTACGAAGCATTGAATCATGCTGGTCATCTAAAGACGCCGATCCTGGTGATCCTAAACGACAATGCGATGGCCATTGACAAGAATGTTGGCGCGATTAGCGCCTACCTTTCCCGCCTGCGCACGGAGCCAACTCTCTACAAGCTTCGCCGTGATCTTGAGCGCAGACTACAGCGGCTTCCGGGGGTCGGCGACCTGGTCACTGTCCTTGGAACACAGCTCAAAGACAGTCTAAAAGCCGCTCTCACTCCAGGGATGCTCTTTGAGGAATTGGGCTTCACCTACGTGGGGCTAGTGGACGGGCATGATATTGACGAGCTTCGTAGCAACATCAGGCGGTGTCTTGCTATGGGTGGGCCGGTGCTGCTTCACTGCCGGACCATAAAAGGCAAGGGTTATCCTCCTGCTGAGAAACACCCCGGACGCTACCACGGTATCCCCGCTTTTTCGGCGTCGACAGGTGAGTCGGATGAGGCTGACGAGCCAACGACCTTTACCCGCGCCTTTGGTGAAGCCATGGTGGAGTTGGCCTCCAGGGACGAACGAGTGGTTGGCATCACCGCTGCTATGGCAGTAGGGACCGGTCTAGACCTTCTCAAAGAACGAATGCCGGATCGGTTTTTTGACGTCGGTATAGCGGAGCAGCACGCTGTTGTCATGGCCGCTGGACTAGCCGCAGCGGGCAAACGACCGGTGGTGGCCATTTATTCCACGTTTCTCCAGCGCGCGTTTGACCACATAATCCACGACGTTTGTTTGCAGAGGCTGCCGGTGGTGTTCGCAGTCGACCGTGCGGGGCTAGTGGGCGCAGACGGTCCGACCCATCATGGCGCCTTTGATCTCTCGTACCTGCGCTTCGTTCCGGGACTTACTATTTTCGTCCCCAAGGACGAGGCTGAACTTCAGCGCCTCTTGGCCACGGCTCTACATCTCGAGGGTCCTTCTGTTATCCGGTATCCACGTTGCCCCGGAGTGGGGGCACCCATTTGCCGCCCTATTGAGCCTCTTGAGGGACCTTGGGTGGAGGTTCTCAGAGAGGGCAAGGATCTGCTCTTCCTCGCCGTTGGCCCCATTGTATATAACGTTTTGACGGCCGCTGAACTGCTCCGCGCCTCCGGCATTGAGGCCACAGTCGCAAGCGTGAGGCAAGTTCGGCCTATTGATGCAAGCGCGGTCATTGATCTTGTGGTAAATCACCCGGCAGTGATCACGGTGGAGGACAACACGGTGATCGGGGGGTTCGGGTCGCTAATCCTGGAGCTGATGGCTGACGCAGGCATTTGTCGGCGTGTGGCCCGGGCCGGTCTTCCTGACAGGTTTGTCGCGCACGGTCCGGTGGAGGTGCTCCAGCGCGAGATTGGCCTCTCGCCGGAAGGTCTCGCTGACCGTGCCTTGAGGCTGTTGAGCTAGTCTCTAGCCACAACACTGCACGCGCTGAGAGGTCTTTTGTGGCAAGGGTGGAGCGTAAGCGGTTGGACGAACTACTGGTGGAGCGCGGTCTGGCTGTCAGCCGCAGCGCAGCCCGCGGCCTGATACTTGCGGGACTAGTAGAGGTTAACGGTCTTGTCAAAGACAAGGCTGGCGCTCTTGTCCCTATGGAATCTCAGGTCACTCTTAAAGCCCGCCCCCGGTACGTCTCCCGCGGGGGAGACAAACTAGCTTCTGCACTGGCGGCGTTTGATGTCGACGTTAGTGGGGCGTGGGCGCTTGATGTGGGTGCCTCGACGGGTGGCTTCACTGACTGTCTGCTTCAACATGGGGCAGAGAGAGTAATAGCGCTAGACGTGGGACGGGGTCAACTGGACTTGAAGATTAGAAACGATCCCCGTGTACATGTAATTGAGGGACTTAATGCTCGGTACTTGCGACCAGAACAGCTACCGTACCGTCCAAACTTTCTTACCATGGACGTGTCGTTCATCTCGGTCACAAAGCTTCTGCCAGCAGTCACGGAGTGTATGCAGCTGAGTTTTGCGGGCCTTGTTCTTGTCAAGCCGCAGTTTGAGGCGGGCCCGCACCTGGTGGGCAAGGGCGGAATTGTGCGGGACCCAGATACCCACCGCGAAGTGTTACTCAGCGTGCTGAGATTCAGCATAGGAATTCCAGGAATCTCGGTAATGGGTGTTTGTCGCTCAGGCCTTGCGGGTGCAGAGGGCAATATTGAGTACTTTGTGTATATGGCGAGGGGTAGAGGAGAAGGGCTAACTCTTGATAGCCTGGAAGATGTGGTTGATCGAGTGGTAGCGAGTACGGATTACAACGACAAGGCGAAGAAAACTCCTTAGGCGCAGTGGCTAAAAGGTGAAGGCAAGAGTACAACAGGTTCTTCTCATCACTCACAGCCGGCCTCAGGTGGCCGCTGAAACTCTTGTCCTTGCAGTGGAGGTCCTAAACAAGAAGGGCGTCTCCATAGTGGCTCCGCTGTCTGAGTGGGAGAAGCACGGAGACATTCTTGCCTCTAGTGCACAGGCTTTGGTCATGAATGGGCGCAAAGACCTGTCGGAAGTGGGTTTGTGCCTTGTATTGGGGGGAGATGGCACCATGCTTCGCGCATTTCGCCTGACGCAGGATCTTGGAATACCGGTGGCTGGGATAAACCTGGGTCGCGTTGGTTTTCTTACCACGATTGAGAAGACCTGCTTAACCGAGGGCCTGGAACGGTTGCTAGCAGGCGACTATGTGGAATACCCGCTTCTTGGTCTTGAGGCGACCCTCGAGGGCAGAACCTTCCGTGCCACCAACGACGTGGTAGTGAGCAAGGGAACAAGCCCTCATGCTTGTACTATGGCGGTTTCTATTAACGGGGTAACTATTTTTGAGGTGGTTTGTGACGGAGTGGTAGTGAGTACTCCCACAGGCTCTTCCGCCTACAGCCTGGCTGCGGGAGGACCGTTGCTGGGCATTGCGGTGGAGGCGTACGTCATTAGCTTCGTGGCCCCCCACGCAGTGGGGGTTAGACCAGTCGTTGCAGCTCCACAAGACGTGGTGGAAATCAGAAACATTGACGAAGAAAACGACGCGTTCCTGGATGTAGACGGCCAGCGTCTTGCCAGGGTGGCTCCGCGCTCTTGTGTTTGCGTCAAGACGACGCCCTGCATGACTTCATTGGCTCTGCTACGCGGGGACAGCCTATATCACCACTTCCGTGACAGACTCCTTTAGGGAGGAAGCGAGTCGTGCTGGCTTCGCTCAGCATAAGAAATTTTGTGCTCATAGAAGACGCGACTCTCGACTTTCACCCTGGTCTGAATGTGCTCACGGGGGAGACAGGCGCAGGAAAGACTTTGCTTACCCGAGCCCTGGGTCTCCTCATGGGCGAGCGAGCCGAAGAGGGCTTGATTGGAAACTCAGGGTCTGAGGCCATCATCCAGGCTGTTTTTGAACTGAGCAACAAGGAGTTGACGGAGGTCCCGGACAGTGTTTGTGAGCTGGTGGGACAGCTTGCACCCGGGGAGGTAATCGTCACTCGGCGCCTGGGGCGCGACGGACGAACGCGTTGCTACGTAAACGACACTGCTGTCACTGTTAGCGCGTTGGGCGCGCTGGTCGGCGAGCTCGTTTCTTTCTCTGGTCAGCACGAACATCGGCGCCTCTTGAACCCTAACTACCAACTTGCCGTCCTTGACCGCTGGGCCGGTCCTCAGGTGGTGGAGCTAGCGGCGGAGTTTCGGGAGACCTTCTTACTAGCGCGCGAGGCGGCGCGCAAATTTGAGGAGAGTCTACGTAGGCATGATGCCCGGTTGCGAGAGATAGAGCTCCTACGGTTCCAGGTGGATGAGCTCGAGAGGGCTAGACTGTCGCTAGAGGAGGAAGAAGCTCTGGTGAGCGAGCAGCGCCTCCTCTCGAGAGCGGAAGAAGTAGTGCGCAGTCTGTCTGCAGCCGCGGAGCTTCTCAAGAGTGATGCAGACCAGCCTGATGCTCTTGGTTTGGTAACTCAGGCAGCTGGCCAAGTAGGACTAGTTAAGGATGTAGATGCTGCTTTGGTCTCACTCTGCGACGGCCTCACAGATCTTCAGTACCAGCTACAGGAAATTGCGCGGGATCTACGGAGCTATGCGTCTCGCGTGTTGATTGATCCAGGCCGGCTCGATCAGGTGAATGACCGACTGAGACTCTACAGCGACCTTGCTCGGAAGTATGGAGGATCGACGGCAGCAGCGCTCGAGTATCTCGACCAGGCGAAAGCGCGTCTTTCTGCTTTGCAGGATGAGGAGGAAAACTTAAGCGAGCTGGGGGAGGCGCGCGCGGCGCTTAGCGCCCGCGCGCGCCAGCTAGCAGAGATCTTGTCGAGTAGACGCCGCGAAGCGGTGGCACCCCTCGAGGAAGCTATTCAGGAACAGCTTGCCGACCTGGGTATGGACCAGGCTAGAGTAGCGATTGAAGTTTCGTCCACGGACGATCCCCAGGCACTACGCGAGACCGGCGCGGACAGTGTGGAGTTTCTTCTTCGGGCAAACCCGGGTCAGCCTGCCCGCAGCCTAGCGCGGACGGCGTCCGGGGGAGAGTTGTCTCGCATACTATTGGCGATCAAATGTGCTCTGGCCGAAGCAGCTGGTCACGACACATTGGTCTTTGACGAGATCGACGCCGGTATTGGTGGCCGGACGGCAGTGGCGGTGGCGAACAAACTGCGCGAGCTGAGTAACACTTCGCAGCTAATCGTGGTCACGCACCTTCCCCAGGTTGCCGCGCTGGCCTCACGCCACTTCCTGATCGAGAAAGTGAGCGGCGCCGACACTACAGTAGCCCGTCTTCGCCTTCTGGAGGGCGCTGAGGTGGTAGAAGAGCTGTGCCGGATGTTGGGCGGACGCCTCGACGACGCGGAAGTCATGGCTCATGCCCGCGATCTAAGAGACAGGGGGTCGCGAGGACTGCTAGACTAAGAGAGGTACGTCACCGAAAACCGATCGGTGGAATTGTTCTTGCGACAAAGGGCAGTATGGCGAAACATATTTTCGTGACAGGCGGTGTGGTCTCTTCTCTCGGCAAGGGCATCACCGCCGCCTCCCTTGGTTGTCTCCTTAAGAGCCGCGGGCTTCGTGTCACCATTCAAAAACTTGATCCTTACCTAAATGTTGATCCGGGCACGATGAGTCCCTTCCAGCACGGAGAGGTTTTTGTCACCGAAGACGGAGCCGAGACCGATCTGGATCTAGGCCACTACGAGCGGTTTGTGGACGAGAACCTTACCCGGGACTCTAGTGTGACCGCGGGATCTGTCTACTACAACGTCATACGAAAAGAACGTCGAGGTGACTATCTCGGCGGCACCGTTCAGGTGATTCCTCACATTACCAACGAAATCAAGGAGCGCATTGCGAGAGTCGCGCGCGATCCGAAGATTGACGTCGCCATAACTGAAGTGGGTGGGACTGTTGGAGACATTGAAGGTCTGCCCTTCCTAGAAGCTATCCGGCAGTTCCGTAATGATGTTGGCCGGGAGAATGTCCTCTACGTTCATGTGACGTTGGTCCCATACATCGCTACTTCCGGCGAACTAAAAACTAAACCCACACAGCATAGTGTGGCAGAGCTGAGAAGCATCGGTATTCAGCCGGATGTGATCATATGTCGCTCGGATCGTCCGATAGGGCGTGACCTTAGACAAAAGATAGCCCTGTTTACAGACGTATCACCTGACGCTGTGATCAGCTGCGTGGATGCGCCTCACCTTTACATGGTGCCCATGATGCTCCATGCCGAGGGTCTCGACGAACTGGTTGTGGAGCGTCTGGGTATTAAATCCAATGCGCCACGTCTAGATGAATGGCAAGCACTTCTTGAGCGACTAAATCACCTCCTGGGCACAGTGCGAATTGCCATGGTGGGGAAATATGTCCAACTGCGAGACGCCTACCTAAGCGTGATTGAAGCGCTTCGTCACGCTGCCCTTTATCATCAAAGACAGGTGGAAATCGACTGGGTGGAGGCGGACTCGCTAGACGATGACAATGTGCGCGCCGCCCTGGACAGCGCGGACGGCATCCTTGTGCCTGGAGGGTTCGGGGTTCGGGGTATCGAGGGAAAAGTCCGTGCTGTTTCGTATGCCCGACAGAATAAAGTGCCATTCTTGGGCCTGTGCTTAGGTTTGCAGGTGGCAGTGGTTGAGTTTGCTCGCAATGTGGCCAAACTGGAGGGAGCCAATTCTTCGGAGTTTGACCCGGACACTAAATATCCAGTGATCGCTCTGATGCCAGACCAGCAGGATCTGACCGACAAGGGAGGAACAATGCGGCTAGGGGCCTGGCCGTGCAAGCTCGCGCCCGGAACCAAAGCCTCACAAGCTTACGGCGCCGTGATTGTCAACGAGCGTCATAGGCATCGCTATGAAGTGAACAACGACTTTCGGGAGCACCTTACGCAAGCTGGCCTCGTGATAAGCGGGACTAGCCCCGATGGGCGCCTTGTGGAGATCATCGAGCTCGCGGATCATCCGTGGTTTGTAGCGTGCCAGTTCCACCCCGAGTTCAAGAGCCGGCCCACTCGGCCCCACCCGCTGTTTCGGGACTTTATCGCAGCCGCGATTGCCCGGCGCAGCAGCCGGGAAGAGGCGGAAGCCAGTCACGCCCACTCTCAGCCCATGTGCGATGGATAGCGCAGTGAACTCGGCACCTATTTTTGAGCGCTTTGAAGTTTCCCGCGAGCGCCTGGCGCAACTTTTTGTTGAACTAGCCAGAATCCCTAGCCCGTCGCGAAATGAGCGCGAAGTCGCTGACAGCGTGGGTGACTTCTTGCGAAACCTAGGCTACGTTGTGTACGAAGACGCCGCAGGAAGAGATGTAAATGGAAATACTGGCAACCTCTACTGCCTGGTCGGCAGGGACCTCGAGCAGCCCAAGATCGCCATAGTTGCCCATTTAGACACCGTAGCGCCCGCCGGACCGATCAAACCTGTCTTGGGCGACGACGGGGTGTTTCGAAATGGCCTTCCCACGATTTTGGGCGCGGACGATAAGGCCGCCATAGCCGCCATTCTCCACGCCACCGAAATTCTCGCGCGAAGCGGAGAGTCATTCCCTCCATACGAGCTCATTTTCACGGTGTGCGAGGAGATTGGGCTTCTGGGAAGCAGACACTTGACCACCGAGGTTCCCCGGAGCTGCATGGCCGTAGCATTAGACTCTTCGGGGCCTGTTGGTGGGGTCATTGTCAGGGCTCCGAGCCATAAGTCGCTCAAGGCCACTTTTCGAGGGGTAGCCGCTCACGCAGGTCTTGACCCAGAGAACGGGCGGAACGCCATCCTGGCCGCGAGCCGAGCTGTAGCAGCCATGCGCCTGGGTAGGCTGGATGATGAGACTACCGCGAATGTGGGTGTTATACGCGGTGGGGTAGCCTCGAATATTGTTCCAGATCTGTGCGAGCTTGAAGGAGAATGTCGCAGTCACAACGAAGAGAAGCTGGCCAGAATCGCTGCGGAGATGGTCGATGCGGTCCACGTGGCGGCTGCCCAAACAGGAGTGGATGTGGATGTCCACCTTGAACATGAGTATTCAGCGTTCGCCCTCGACGCCGACTGCCCCACTGTCGGCCTGGCCTGTGCCGCCATACGGGCGGCGGGGTTGGAGCCGCAGCTCCTGACGGGGGGAGGCGGTTCAGACGCTAACGTGCTCAACGCTAGGGGCATCCCCACAGTTAACCTCAGCGCTGGGATGATGCGGGTGCACAGTCCCGAGGAGCACGTGTCGCTGGATGAGTTGGAACGCCTGTGTCGAGTAGTTGTCGGCCTCATTGTGCTTCCAGCGGTTAATCCACAGAACATCTGATCCCAGGCATTCTCACATGAAAGAGAGTCACGAAACACAACATGAATCAAGCCGCAGCGCGGTCGAGGTGGCGTCCCAGGAACGTGTATATCAGGGCAAGATTATTAACCTGCGAATCGATAGTGTGCGTCTTCCCTCTGGACAGACAGTTCTTCGCGAGGTGGTTGAGCATCCTGGCGCAGTGGTGATTGCGGCTCTTGATCGAGACGAGCA
The DNA here is from genome assembly GCA_026415615.1 of Thermoleophilia bacterium. Lineage (GTDB taxonomy): Bacteria > Actinomycetota > Thermoleophilia > RBG-16-64-13 > RBG-16-64-13 > JAOAGT01. The sequence goes on from JAOAGT010000003.1 coordinate 22,117, forward strand.
CCTGTATTTTGTGAGGCAGTACCGCCACCCTGCACAAAAGGTGTTACTTGAGCTTCCGGCTGGCGGACTCGAGCCGGGAGAGGACCCTCTTTCGACGGCAAAGCGAGAGCTGCAGGAAGAGGTAGGGCTCACAGCAGAAGTTTGGATTCACCTGGGGTCGTTTTACTCCTCTCCTGGGTTCACGACCGAGATATTGCATGCTTTTCTCGCCCAGGGGCTTGCTCCCGTGGAAGTCAGACCTGACGACGACGAAGATATTGAGATAGTGCGTTACCCGTTGGCGGACGCTTTTGCAAACACGCTACGCTTCGAAGATGCGAAGACTCTGGCAACGCTATTCTTGCTGGCACGAAGACTAGGAACAGACTTTCCAATGCCCCATTGAAGAGGGATGACGTGCGTCAGCCCGAAGAACCCAGGACCGGGAGAATGCCATGCGCATAGGAGTACCCAAGGAAATCAGGCAGGACGAATACAGGGTTGCCCTCACTCCAGCCGGAACCAGAGAACTAACGCGCAGGGGTCACGAAGTTATAGTCCAGGCCGGAGCCGGTGAAGGATCGTTATTCCCGGATGACGCTTACCGCGCCGCGGGTGCGCGCATTGTGCCCGACGCCGACACCGTCTTTGTAGAGGCGGATCTTATTGTGAAAGTGAAAGAGCCTCTGGAGGAGGAGTATCGGCGACTTGAGCCCCGTCACATTCTGTTTGCCTATCTACACCTTGCTCCTGATCCAGAGCTTACACGGGCCCTGGTGAAGAGCGGCGCCACCTGCATTGCTTACGAGACGGTGGAGACGTCTGACGGGCGAAAGCCACTGCTTGCTCCCATGAGCGAAATTGCCGGACGGTTAGCCCCCCAGGTGGGCGCCTACTTCTTGGAAAAAACGAGCGGAGGTAAAGGTAAGCTGCTGAGTGGAGCGACGGGCGTACGGCCCGCTACAGTAGTGATTCTGGGTGCTGGTATAGCCGGCACAAATGCGGCCATGATAGCTTCCGGAATGGGTGCCCGTACCAAGGTCGTCGATATCAATCCCCAGGCGTTGGCCGCTGTTGAGCAGCGCTTGCCACACGTGGAGACGCTCCACAGTGCCCAACTTACGGTGGAAGAGGAAGTGGTGGCGGCCGATCTAGTAATTGGGGCAGTCTTGGTCTCGGGCGCTCGAACGCCTGTGCTGGTCTCGGAGGATGTAGTCAGGTCGATGCAGCCTGGTTCCGTGATTGTGGATCTAAGCGTAGACCAAGGCGGCTGTGTAGCCACCTCAAGGGTGACTACCCACCGCGATCCAATTTTCGTCAAGCACGGCGTGATCCACTACGGCGTAGACAATATGGCTGGCGTGGTTCCGATTACTTCCACTCTAGCTCTTACCAACGCCACCATACCCTACATTATCGCTATTGCCGACAAAGGGCTGGCTCGAGCAGCCCGGTCAGATCCCGCTCTTGCTCGCGGGGTCAACGTCATGGAGGGCAAGGTAACCCTACGCGAAGTAGCGGAGGCTACCGGTTTCCCCTACTTCTCGCTGAATAGCGTGCTTCCGATCGAGCTAACTTAGGAAAACTCGTGCCCAGGGACTTGAGTGATGAAGGCAGGGCATCCGGACCAAACTATCGCTCGCTATCTGAGGCACCTCCGGTTGGAACGCGGCCTTTCCGAACGTACCCTGGCCTCATATGAGCGCGATCTCAAACAGTTAGCCTCCTTCCTTGCGAGAACAGGAGTGGACCTGCTCGAAGCTTCGTCCGAGCATCTTCGTGAATTTCTGGCCACGGGAATATGGAAGCCTTCCACGCGAGCAAGAAAGACTGCCGCGATCCGGTCCTTTTACAAGTATGCGACAAGTCTCGGCATAATCACGCGCGACCCAGCTCGCGGCCTATCTGCCCCTCGCACAGGGTCCCGTTTGCCCAAGACCCTGACTGTGGATGAAATAACGCGATTGTTATCGGCGCCGCCCGCAACTCCCCAGGGGCTTCGCGATCGGGCACTCATGGAGATCATCTATGGAGCGGGGCTGCGCGCTTCGGAGGTTCTTAGCTTACGTCTGCAGGATGTGGATCTCGAGGTGGGGTTCGTACGCACCATCGGCAAAGGAGACAAAGAAAGGGTTGTTCCTCTGGGACGCAAGGGGCTTGAAGCGTTGCGCATGTATCTTCAGCGAGGTCGTCCCTACTTAGGCGGACCAGGAACCCTTAAGCCGCCGCAACTGTTTCTCAATAACAGAGGAAGACAGATGACGCGGCAAGGGCTGCACCTAATCATCAAGAAGTACGTCCGCCAGGCTGGACTACCGGACAGCATATCTGCTCACACCCTTCGCCACTCTTTCGCCACTCACCTTTTAGAGGGGGGAGCCGATCTCCGAAGCGTGCAGGAGATGCTAGGTCATGCGGATCTATCCACTACTCAAATCTACACCCATGTGAGTACTACACATATACAGAAGGTCTATCGTGAGGCCCACCCGAGAGCACGCCGAGTTGAGGAGGAATAGTGCGAAGGTTCATCTTCCTGATGCTGGATGGAGTCGGAGTGGGCGCTTTACCGGATGCGAAAGAGTACGGTGACGAAGACTCCGACACTCTTGGAAACTTGTGCCGCACACTCCGCGTGAGATTGCCCAACCTCCAGGCCATGGGCCTCGGAAATATTATCCCGCTACAAGGCATACCACCCGTTCAGAATCCACTTGCTTTACCAGGGCGTCTTGCGCCTCTTTCTTCCGGAAAGGACACCACCGTAGGTCACTGGGAACACATGGGCCTGGTGACGTCTCGTCCTTTTCCCACCTATCCGGATGGCTTTCCTGCCGAAGTCATCCAAGCTTTTACCGAGCGCATCGGGCGGGGAGTGCTTGGGAACAAGCCGGCCTCTGGTACGGCCATTATTGAAGAACTTGGGGAAACTCACATGGCTGCTGGGGAGCCTATTGTTTACACATCGGCGGATAGCGTTTTTCAGATAGCAGCGCATATCGACGTAGTCCCACTTGACCAGCTTTACCGGTGGTGCGAGGTAGCACGCGAGATCCTCGTTGGACCTCACGCTGTAGCCCGGGTGATCGCTCGCCCCTTCACGGGAAAGCCAGGCCACTTTGTGCGTACCAAAGATCGGCGCGACTTCTCCCTAGCCCCGCCTGAACCAACTTACCTCGACTTGCTTAGCCAAGCTGGCATTCCTGTGCTAGCCCTGGGCAAAGTGGCGGAGATTTTCGGCGGCCGAGGGATAACCAACGCGCTCAAGGTGGGGTCGAACCAAGAGAATCTAAACATGGTCAGAGATCTTGTGTGGCGGCGCGCGCCACACACGGCGTTCACCCAGGGCCTGCTATTTACCAATCTGGTTGATTTTGACATGCTATGGGGACATCGAAATGATGTCGAGGGCTTCGCGAACGGGCTTGAGGCGGTGGACAGCACGTTGCCCGACATCCTGGAAGGTCTTGGCCCCGAAGACATGCTTCTCATTACGGCCGACCATGGAGTGGATCCCACCACCCCAAGCACAGATCACAGCCGGGAGTACGTTTTCTTTCTCCTCTATCCTCGCCCCCAAGAGGCTCCTGATGCGGTCTACGAGGGAACTTTTTCAGACACGGGAGCGACGGTTTACCACTGGCTTGTCGGCGACTTTCCGCCTCTTGAAGGTAAGTCAATTTTGGATCTGGACCCGCCCCGCGGGTTCCGCGGTTATACACCGGTCGCGCGGTTGCGGGCAGGGCGTGGTACGTCTGGCTCACAGGTGCCGTCAATACCTTGCCGCGTGGGCCCCGAGGAAGCGGCTCAGTCAGCTGCCTGGCTAGCCTCCACCCTGGGTGAACCGCCCAAGATAGCCGTTTTTCTTGGTTCGGGTCTGACGGTTGACTGGAGCTATCCAGTGTTGGCCGAGGTCTCTTATCAGAATATCCCGCACTGGCGGTCTTCCAAAGTGAAAGGACACCCTGGCCAGTTGCAGGTACTGGAACTTGAGCGGGGGCGGGTAGCCCTGGTCAAAGGGCGTGTTCACGAATACGAAGGCTATGATCTAGGCGAGGCTCAACTGGCCTTTAGGAGCCTTGTTCTTTGGGGAGTTACGCATTTTGTTGTGACCTCTGCAGCTGGAGCTGTCGACCCAACCTTAGTAGCCGGGGAAATCGTGGTGGTGGACCAGGTGCTGGACTTAAAGCATTTCGACCCCGAAGCTGGACCGGCTTTGCTCCCGGCCACTTCCCCAGTGTTCCTCGATAGGTTGGGCCCGGAACTGTACTCCATGGGCAAGAAGCCAAGAGTACATGCTGCTGTTCCTGGGCCTCAGTACGAAACGCCTGCTGAACTGGCGGTGCTTCGATACCTTGGCGCGGCCACAGTGAGCATGTCCCTGGACGGCGAGGCCCTGGCGGCTGTCGACTATCCGGTCGAAGCCGCATTTCTTGCCGTTGTCACAAATGCGGGAAAAACGCAGCACGACGAGGTATTAGCCCAGGCAGCGCAAGCCAAGCGCGGTCTGACCAGGCTGGTTGACAACCTAGTTGCAGGTATACTAGAGACGTGACTGCATCGCCTTCATTACTTGAGATCCCTACTATTATCACCACCCATCAAAACGCAGACTTTGATGCCTTAGCCGCTGCCGTGGGAGCTAGTTTGCTCTATCCAGACAGCCGGATTGTTTTTACCGGCTCACTTAACCCTAACGTAAGAGAGTTTGTTTCCCTGTACGGGGAAGCTCTTCCCATCGCAAACCTACGGCTGATTGACCAAAACAAGATCAAGCGCCTGGTGGTCGTCGACACAGCCGATCCTGAACGAATTGGAGAGCTGGGCCGTTTGTGGGGCCAGCGAGGTATCGAGACAATAGTTTTTGACCACCACCCGGGCGAAAGCGCAGAAACTCCACCAGTACAGGCAGACAGTTGGGTGGTGTCCTCCGACGGCGCTCAGGCTACATCGATGCTTCATATCCTGTATGAGCGTGGAATTCCCGTAGGTCGCCTGGAAGCCACTATCTTTGCTTTGGGAATTCACGAGGACACCGGCTCTCTTACCTATCCCCGCACTACCATCCGCGACGCCGAAATGCTAGCCCTGGCCATGCGGTTGGGAGCGTCACAGGCTCTCATTGAGCGTTTTCTCCACAGCTCGCTCACTGGGGAGCAGCGCGCTCTTCTGATGGAACTCGTAGACGCGGTGCGGGTAGAGCGGGTTGGGGGATTAGACGTCCATGTGGTGGCTCGTGAGATTTCTGGCTATGTGGATGGCCTAAGTGTTATTGCCCATAAACTTATGGAGCTTCTAAATGCCGAGGTGCTTCTCCAAGCAATAGGCATGGAGGGAAGGGTATTTGTCACCGCCCGTTCTCGCTCGGGTTCAGTTGATGTAGCCGGTCTACTCCGCGGGATCGGTGGGGGAGGCCACGCCCAGGCCGCGTCGGCTGTAGTCAAAGACTTGTCCCCCGAGACAGTCATCGCTCGGTTGCTAGAAACTCTTTCGGGTAGTCGCGTCGGTACACCCACTGCAGCCGAAATAATGAGTCGCCCAGTACGGTTTGTGGATGCTGACACGCCGGTCACCGAAGCTCTACTTACTGCTCAGCGTTATGGACACTCTGGTATATGCGTAAGAGCCAATGGCCGCCTGGTAGGAGTTGTGGCTCGTAGAGACCTCGACAAGGCCATTCGCCATGGGCTTGGCCACGCCCCTGTCAAAGGAGTGATGACCCGCAAGATTCATTTCGCTAAGGCTTCCACTGGACTTGACGAACTTAGACGAATAATGGTCGAGCACAACATCGGCCGCGTTCCTATTGTCAAAGATGAAGCATATGAAGAGGCGGTTGCTCGCGGCACGGTAAGAACTAGCGATGTCATTGGCATAGCCACTCGCACAGACGTCCTTGCCGCATACCAAGGAAGATGGGAGCAGGAACGGGCAGAGGTGTCCGGCCCTCATATCTACGTGGCAGAAGCATTGACTGAACACCCGGTCTTTGGGCAGCTCTTTCGTGTATGTTCGGCCCTTTCCGAGGATTTTCCCGGCGTCTATCTGGTCGGCGGATTTGTGCGGGATCTTCTTTTGGGGCAGCCAAATGTCGACGTGGACATTGCGGTAGAGGGAGACGGGATCGAGTTTGCGACGCGGCTTGCCGCGCAGTTGGGGGGCAGAGTGAGGCCGCATTACAAGTTCAAGACCGCGGTGGTTCTTTTGCCGCCGAGTGTACTGGGGGAGGCTGCTCTCTCCCTGCGCAGCTCATCTGAGCCATTTCACGTTGACGTGGCCACCACCCGAACGGAGTTCTACGATCACCCGGCTGCCCTGCCTAAGGTTGAACATGCCTCGCTTCGACAAGACCTGTTTCGCAGAGACTTCACCATCAATGCGATGGCCATCTCCCTGCGAGGAGAGGACTTTGGCACCGTGATCGATTTTTTTGGAGGATACAGGGATTTGCAAGAGGGGGTAATCAGGGTCTTACACAACCTGAGCTTCATTGAAGATCCCACTCGCATATTCCGCGCCGTCCGTTACGAAAACCGCTATGGTTTTCGAATGGACGAGCAAACAAGAACTTTTGCAAAGACTTGTGTCGATATGCACCTGGTGCGCGGCCTTTCGGGGGTGAGGCTGCGAGACGAGCTTGTCGCTCTACTAAGTGAGGAAGACATTTCGTTCACCCTCAGTCGTCTTTATGAACTCGGAGTTGCCCGTGAAGTTCATCCAAAGCTAGCCACGGGGCCGAAAACCGCCCGGCTGGTGCGCGACCTGGACTCAATAGTCGCAGAGCTGGGACTTGAGTCTGAGGTGGTTCGGTGGCGGTTGCGACTCGCGGCGATCACTAGAAACATGGAGCATGACGAACTCTATGTCTGGCTCGAAGACCTCAAGGTCCGCCGGTCTGACAGCGCAGTTGTCCGGGACAGCGTCATCCTAGCCCCGGCGCTGGCAGCCAGTCTTGGGAGAGAGGATATGGATGAATGGGAAGTGTTTAAGACTTTGCGACGCGCGCCGGCGGAGTCCTTGGTTTTTGCTTTAGGGGTAACTGAGAACCAAACTGCTAGAGAGCGCATCCGCGCCTATCTCACCGATCTACGCTATCGTTCGCTCAGCGTCACCGGAGACGATCTTATCGCGCTAGGGATGAAGAAAGGGCCACAAGTGGGAAGAATGCTAGAAAAGCTCCGTGAACTGCGGGTTCGAGGGATCATAAACGGCCGCGAGGCTGAATTGGAAGCTGCGCGGCAACTGATGGAGAAGCAATCATGACGGCAGAACGCTGGCTCAACTTGTTCATCCTGCTACCTGTGCTCCTGCTGTCCATGATGGCCCACGAACTGGCTCACGGCTGGGTTGCGTATCGCCTGGGGGATCCTACCGCTAAGATTCGAGGGCGGCTTAGCTTAAACCCAATTCGCCATCTTGACCCCCTTGGAACAGCGATGTTCGTCATCACCTACTTGTTTTCGGGTTTTGTCTTTGGTTGGGCAAAGCCGATCCCGGTTTCGCCCTACTATTTTCGCGATCGTCAGAAAGGTATGGCTATTGTTGGGGCTGCAGGTCCCATCACGAATTTCATCATCGCGATCGTGTTCGTGCTCGTTCTCCGCTGGCTTAATCTGCCTGACAACACCTGGGCCTATGCCATTCTTTTTCTTATTTTTCAGATAAATGTAGTTCTGGGACTCTTCAACCTGATTCCCATTCCCCCTCTGGACGGGTCACGCGTATTGGGAGCTTTCTTGCCCAGAGCAGCGTACGAAAGGTGGGTGGCGCTTGACCGCTACGGCATGATCCTGGTGGTGTTGTTCATTGTGGTCTTTCAACGTGCGTTCTTCCATCTTCTCGGATGGGCCATTACGGGTCTAAGAGATCTCTTTCTTCCGGCTGGGTAGTAATACACGGCGTCCTTGTCGGGTGGTCGAGTGATGTTCACTCTCGAGCTTGACCTTGATGTTTACCAGGGTCCGTTCGATCTGCTTCTCTCCTTGATTCTGAAGGAAGAGGTGGATCTTTTTGAGATACCGCTTGCAGAGATCATAGATACCTACCTGAAGGGACGCGAGCGAGCAGGGGCGTGGACTGACTGGGAGGATGTCACCGAGTTCATGCTAGTGTTCAGCCTTCTGGCGGAACTCAAATCACGGCTGCTACTCCCCTCGGGCGAGGTTGAAGCCGAGGAAGAGCTTAGTCCCGAACAGATGCAGGAGCAGCTGCTGGCCAGATTTCTCGAGTACAGCAAATTTAAGGCAGCCTCCGTTTACCTCAGGGGACGAGCTATGGAGGCAGCCCGGTCAGTTCTTCGTCCACCTAGTCAGCAGCCCCAACGGCGTCTACCGCCGCTGGAGGAGATCGTAGGAACTGGCGATCTGCTTGGCCTGCGTGACGCCATGACCAGGCTACTTGAGAGAAACCGGACTCCTGATACCTCCCACATAGCTGATATCAAGGTCGACCTTCGCAAGCAGATGCAGATCATAAGGCGTATCTTGTTGCGCCGTGGCCGCTTCTCGTTTGACCGAGTTTTTGGAGGAGAACGGCCGCTTGTGCAGGCGATGTCTATCTTTGCCCTGTTGGAGCTTGTGGCCAAAGGAGAAGTCGTTGTGTCTCAAGACAAACCCTTTGGGGATATTCTCGTGCGAGCAAGGAAAGTCCCATCACCTGCTTAGGATCTACGTAGACGGCTCGTTTTGTTGGTGGATAAATGGATCGAAGTCAGATAAAACGTGACCTTGAGGCATTGCTTTTTGGCTCGGGACGACCTCTTCAGCTTGAAGAATTACTCTCTGCTCTATCGCTGTCAGGGCAAGAGGCCGCCATCCTCGTCAGCGAGCTTCTTGACGAGCTAGCCCGAGAATTTCCTCCAAGTGGCCCCAGAGGGTTTGAGCTCGTTAGGCTTGCGGGTGGGTGGGCCTTTCGTAGCAACCCGTGCTCTCAGCCTGCGGTGCAGAGACTGTTTGATATGCCTGAGGAAGCAACCCGCCTGTCGCAAGCTGCCATGGAATGTCTCGCCATTGTTGCCTATTTGCAGCCAGTGTCGCGGTCGCAGATAGCAGCCATCCGCGGGGTAGACTCAGATTCACCACTACGCACCCTGCTGGACCGCGAGCTCATCACCGAAGTGGGTAGGGCGCAGAGTGGGGGAGGCGCGATTCTCTACGGGACCACTCCGCGTTTTGAGGCTATGTTTGGGCTCTCAAGCCTTGAGGATTTGCCTCCTCTAGATGGCTTTGCCTTAGGGCCAGAACAAAGAGAGGAGCTGCGGCGCCGGCTGGGGATTTTGGGAGTCCCCGAGTAAAGACCACAAACGCAGGTAAAGAACAAACATGCGTCTTCAGAAATTCCTAGCCGAAGCTGGTGTGGGCTCTAGACGCAAGTGTGAGGACCTCATCCGTCAGGGCAGAGTGACGGTGGACGGCGCTGTGGCCGTTATAGGCATGCAAATTGATCCTACCCGCCAGAAGGTGGCGGTGGACGGGAAACCTGTGGAGGCTGAGCCCAAGGAGTACTGGCTGCTAAACAAGCCAGCGGGTGTGATTAGTGCCGCGCGGGATCCCCGTGGGCGTCCGACTGTGGTGGATCTCGTGCCGTCCAAAGTTCGGCTTTTTCCGGTGGGGCGTCTTGATCTAAACAGCACCGGCCTTCTCGTGTTGACTAACGACGGAGAGCTGGCCTCTCTGCTTGTGCACCCCCGCTATCACGTACCAAAGGAGTATCGGGTGACAGTGCAAGGGGCCCTTTCCTCTGAGGCTCTTGACCAGTTGCGCGCCGGAGTTGAGCTTGAAGAGGGTCGCACTGCCCCGGCCAAGATAGTAGTTTTGGGAACGAAGAGCGATCGGAGAGGCACGACACTGACTGATCTTCAAATCACCCTACACGAAGGACGCAAGCGCCAGATAAGACGGATGATGCAATGTGTGGGGGCGAGAGTAGTGAGCCTACACCGCACCAGGATCGACGGTCTGACAGACAAGGGGCTTGCTCCGGGACAGTGTCGACCCCTTACTTCCGAGGAAGTTGAAAGCTTAAGACGTGCTGCTTTGGGACGCCGTGTCTAAGCGTCTCGAGCCGGTTTGGCCTACAGAGGGGCGTCTGCTGCCTACAGACATGCGTTTCTGCTTTATACTGATGCATTTACCGATACTTGGGGGGAGAGGGGCCGAAAAGAATGTAACGGTTGCTGTGAGTTCTGGGAGTGGTGATGAGGTTTAACCGTGTACTAGAAAAGCTTACGCCGTACCGCGCTAGTCCTCCTTTGGCTGAAATTAAACAGCATTATGGCCTGGAGCGGCTTTATGTCATGTCGGCCAATGAGGTGCCGTGGGGACCGTTTCCTGAAGTGGTGGAGAAGCTCAAGCAGGCCCTGGACGGCCTGAACCGCTACCCTGACGGGAATTGCGGCGAGCTTCGGGCGGAGATAGCTCGCCAGCTGGGTGTCGCTAAAGAGCTTCTGGTCTTTGGCAACGGCTCGTGCGAGATTTTGATGCTCTTAGGACAGGCTTTCTTGGGTCCGGACAGTCACGTGGTTTTCCCTGAGCCGTCTTTCGTAATGTACCGTTCCATTGCGCTTGCTCGTGAGGCACCGTTCACCGCTGTGGCCTTGCCAAACTTTAGGTACGACTTGCAGGCCATGCTAGACGCCATTGAAGAAAACACGAGCATGATCGTGGTCTGCAATCCCAACAACCCTACCGGAACCTACATTGAGTCAAGGGAGCTCTGCCATTTCCTAGAACAGGTTCCGTCTGAGGTACTGGTAGTTCTCGATGAGGCGTACGGAGAGTTTGTGACCTCACCACTCCACGAGGACTCAGTATTGTGGCTTGAGCGATTCCCCAACTTGGTGGTTCTTCGGACATTCTCCAAGATATACGGGCTTGCAGGACTGCGAGTGGGTTACGCTTTTGCCGCTCCCGAGGTAGTAACTGCACTTGACAAGATTAGACAGCCCTTCAACGTGGACTCGCTGGCTCAGATAGCCGCTCTTGAGTCCTTACGGCATCCGGAAAGAGTCCGAGAGCGGAGGCAAAAGGTGGCAGCCGAAAGGGAGCGCGTTTCGCGGCGTCTCCACGAAATGGGCATCGCCACCATACCTAGCCAGGCAAATTTCTTGCTTGTCGACGTAAGTAATCTTTCTATTCCTGGTCCCGAGGTGCCTCAGGCCCTTCTTGAGCGAGGAATTCTGACCCGCTCTGGATATGCCATGGGGTGTCCGGGGTGGATTCGGGTTACCATAGGCGAGGTTGAAGAAGGCGATGCGTTTCTTGCCGCCATGGCCGATCTGGTCCGCGGCGGGGAATTTGTGCCTCGGCGGACGGCCTTGGGACTAACCGCTGATGCTCTTAGTCCGGAGAGTTAGAGATGGATCAGGCTGCTGGCATTGAGATGATGATCGTGATGCAAGAGTCGGCTACGCAGGAAGACGTAGCGCGAATCCTTGAGCTACTTGAAAGTGCTGGAGCTCAAGGTCGAGTTTCCACAAGCGATGTGGTGACCGTAATCGCGGTTATTGGGGAAAGAGACGTGGTTGCCGGGCTCCCGCTAGAGGCCTACCCCGGCGTGGACAAGGTTCTTCCTATCCTGCGGCCCTACAAGCTGGTGAGCCGAGAGTTTAGGCGTTCCGACACTGTAATTACGGTCGGCAACACTAGCGTAGGGGGTGGCCACGTGGCTCTAATCGCAGGACCATGCTCTGTTGAGAGCCGCGAACAGCTGATGGAGGCGGCTGCCGCAGTTAAGCGAGCCGGAGGAACGATGCTGCGAGGTGGCGCTTTTAAGCCCCGAACGTCGCCCTATTCATTCCAGGGACTTGGGATTGAAGGACTCCGTCTTTTGGCCGAGGCGCGCGAACAGTTCGGGCTACCAGTGGTCACAGAGCTCATGGATCCTCGGCAGCTTGACGCAGTGGCGGAGTACGTGGACATCATCCAAATAGGAGCCCGCAACATGCAGAACTTCCATCTGCTGTCGGCGGTGGGTCAGGTGGACCGGCCGATTCTCCTTAAGCGAGGACTGGCGGCCACGGTTGAGGAGCTGCTCATGGCAGCTGAGTACATTGTTAAAGAGGGCAACGAAAAAGTCATTCTATGCGAGCGAGGCATTCGCACTTTTGAGACGGCCACCCGCAACACTCTGGATATTTCCGCCATTCCTGTCATAAAGCAGCGGAGCCATCTGCCGGTGATTGTGGACCCGAGCCATGCGGCAGGCAAGGCTGACCTGATTGAGCCTTTGTCGGTGGCGGCCATTGCAGCGGGCGCTGACGGAGTGATGATCGAGGTACATCCGACTCCTGAGACTGCCCTCTCTGACGGGGCACAGTCTCTCGACACCCGGCAGTTTACGCGGGTAGCAGAGCGTATTAAGGCGGCTGTGGCGTGGCTAGGAAAGACTATGGGGTGACGGAGATGCCTGGTAGTCGCGCTCACAGCGGAGTCCATAGACTGGCGATAATAGGCGTAGGAATGATGGGCGGCAGCTTGGCGATGGCTGCCCTCGAGCGGGCTGGGGTAGATGAGGTTGTGGGCTTTGATACTGACCGCAACGCTCTTGATGAGGCGGTGGCCCGGGGAGTAATCACCGAGGCGGCAAGGAGCGCGCAAGAGGCTGCCGCTTACGCCGATCTTGTAGTCATATCGACTCCAGTTCGAAGCATTCCTGCCCTCGTGGAGGAATGCGCTGCCGCTGAGCCTCGGCCCAGACTAATCACCGACACCGGGAGCACCAAGTCCAGCATCATGCAGTCGCTATCTCCCCAGGCGAAGGCCCTCTTCATAGGCGGGCATCCCATGTGCGGTGGGTCTGATTCTGGGGTGAAATATGCAAGAGCCGATCTGTTTGTAGGCGCTACGTACTTTCTCTGCACTACCGGAGCAGCGTTTCCCAAACTTTACGAGATGCTGCAGCAGTTCATCTTCGATCTTGGGGCCCGGCCGACGCTTATTGACCCTGTGGCGCATGACCGGATTATGGCGGCGATCAGCCACCTTCCGCATGTGCTTGCCAACGTCCTTATGGAACACGTGGGACACCTGTGTGTAGGGGGCAAGAGAGCCCTTCAGTTTGTTGGCGCGAGCTTCACTGACCTTACTCGGGTAGCTGGCGCCAACCCGCCAATGTGGCGCGACATATTTTTGGCCAATCGAGAGGCGCTGTCTGAATCAGTGCGAGAAATAATCGGGCTCCTGGAAAACTACGTGAGGCTGTTGTCCGGTGGAGATGAGTCAGCCGTTACCCAGGCCATAGATACCGCAGCTTCCTACAAGCAGGAGATGCTTGCCCTCGCCGATATCTCACCCGAGACCCTCCACAAGGTCACTGTGCGAGTGCCGGATGTGCCGGGCTCCATCTCACGGGTCATGGGTGCTCTGAGCGACGCTGGCATCAACGTAGAGGATCTAACACTCCATCACATGAGCCGGAGCCTAGGCGGCGATCTCATCTTGTACGTCTCTGGACAGGAAGTCGCAGAAAGGGCCGCTGCTCTGCTCAGCAACCTTGGCTTCCCGGCTCGCGTGAGCTTGTTGGGAGATGGCAGTGAGTAATGGATCGGAGCCTATCAGAACGCAGATTCACGCCGGCGGTGGAGTCTTCCTACCAGCAGAAGCTGGGCTGCGCGGCCATGTCGGCGTCCCGGGTGACAAGTCTGTGTCGCACCGCGCTTTGCTCCTCAGTGCTGTTAGCAACGGGCCTGTGCACATAACCGGCTTCCTCTACGCGGAAGACACGCTAGCGACCTTGGCGGCCATCCGCGCCCTTGGGGTGCAAGTTGATGAAGCTGTGGACAAGCTGATCGTCCACGGTCAGGGCTGGGAGGGCCTGCGGGAGCCAGAAGATGTAATCAATGTGGCCAACTCCGGCACCCTTATTCGCCTACTTCCGGGACTTGTTGCCTCTTGCGACTTCGTGTGCATACTCACCGGTGACGCCAGCATCAGGCGCCGGCCAATGGCTCGCATTATCAATCCCCTCTGCGCGATGGGGGCTCAGGTGATCGGTCGAGCCAACAACACTCTTCCGCCAGTTGTTATTAGAGGGGGACGGCTGAAGGGCATCTCTCACACGTTGCCCATCGCGTCTGCCCAAGTAAAGTCATGTCTTCTATTAGCAGGACTGCGCGCCGAAGGGGAGACTGTTATTGCTGAGCCGGGGCCCTCACGTGACCACACCGAAAGGCTACTGCGCTACGCGGGAGTTTCTATTGAACGGGAGGGCGATCCGCACGGCCCGGGCGTTTTGCGCATTCAGCCGACTGAGTGCTTGACGCTTAACCGGATAGCAGTTCCGGGAGATTTCAGCTCCGCTGCCTTTTTCTTGGTGGGAGCGCTTCTTGTGCCCGATTCTGAAGTTACTGTGGCAGGAGTGGGGCTTAATCCGACGCGCACTGGACTCCTTAACGTGCTCAGGCGCATGGGCGCAGACATAGAAGTGAGTGTTGAGTCTGGGAGTGGGCCGGAGCCCACTGGCACGGTGGTAGCCCGCACAACTCGCCTTATGCCCACTGACATCACGCCCGAGGAAGTGCCCCTACTAATTGACGAGTTGCCTCTTTTTATGCTAGCCGCAGCCAAGGCTTCTGGACGCTCTTCCATCCGAGGGGCTGCTGAGCTGCGCACCAAGGAGAGCGACCGCCTCGCGGCTATGAGCGCCCTCTTGCGCTCCATTGGGATCGAGTGCGTGGAACATTCCGACGGTATGGAAATCGTAGGCAATTCCGAAGGCTGGGAGGGCGGCTCTGTTTGGAGTTTCGGCGACCATCGCATAGCGATGGTCGCCGCCATCGCAGGAGCCGCGTCACGGTCGGGAGTGTACGTGGACGACGTAGGATGTGTTGCGGTCTCGTATCCGGAGTTTGTGGACACACTTGGCAGACTAGGCGGTCGGTTTCTTACTGCTGGAAAGGAAGGCCTGGGGGTAGACGATGATCATAGCCATTGACGGTCCGGCTGGAGCCGGAAAGAGCACAGTGGCTAGAGAGGTGGCCAAGCGGCTAGGCATGCGTTACCTCGACACGGGGGCAATGTACCGGGCTGTTACTCTGCTTGCGTTGGAGGCTGGTCTAGTTCCTGACCGGCTCGAGGAAGTCGGCGCACTTGCTGCCCAAGCAAGACTGCGGGTCGTGGAGCAAGACAATGACCTTTCTCGCGTATTTGTAGGCGAGAGGGAGATCAGCGAGGAGATTAGAGGGCCCCTTGTTTCTCAGCACGTTTCACTTGTCTCTGCAGATCCAGCAGTGAGGGCTGTGCTTACCCAAAGACAGCGCGAAGAAGCGGCCTCGGGAAATGTAGTTCTGGAGGGCCGCGACATGGGTACTGTGGTTGCGCCTCAAGCGGAGGTGAAGGTTTTCCTCACCGCCAGCGTCGAAGAGCGGGCCCGACGAAGACAGGCTCAGCTGCAGGCCAAAGGAGTTGACTCTTCTCTCGAACAGCTAATGCGTGAAATAGAAGCCAGGGACACTTACGACTCTAGTAGGGTGGTTGCACCTCTTCGGAAAGCGGATGACGCCGTAGAGATCGATACCACTTCCATGACAATAGACGAAGTAGTAAATGCAATATGCGCGTTGGCGGAATCCAAACGCGGCAAGTGTGTCGAAAAATGCGGCGGTCTCACCAGCTCGCAGTCTATCAACTCTCAGTCGAGTAATTGCCGGCCGACCGGCTCACAGTCTACTCAGCCCGCCAAATGGCGGCTTTGCGGCATGATCAAAGGACCCATGGACACCCTTCTGTACCGGGTAGCTTACGCGTTTGTGCCTGAGCTGTGGCGCTCCGTGTTTCGCATGAAAATCGAAGGAGTTGAGAATGTTCCGCTGACCGGACCGGTGGTCCTTGCTTGTAATCACCGGTCTAACCTTGACCCGTTCTTCTTGGGATCAGCTTGTCCACGTATGGTGCATTTCATGGCAAAGGCGGAGCTCTGGAAGGTCAAGGCCTTGGGCAAATTGGTGGAGTGGATGGGAGGCTTCCCGGTACGGAGGGGAGAGGCCGACAGACAAGCGGTCAGACGAGCGTTCGCGATCTTAGACGCAGGAGGGGTACTGGGAGTGTTTCCCGAGGGGAGGCGCCACCGCGATCTTGCTCAAGGACCGTTGGGGGACATCCAGCCAGGCATAAGTCTTTTCTCTCTTTACGACGACGTAGTTACGATCCCTGTGGTAATGGAGGGTACAGAAAAAGTGGCTGCGGGAGGGAGACTAGCCTTTCCCCAGGTGAGGGTCGCGTTTGGGCCGCCGCTTGAACTCCCCGACAGGAGCCTTCCTCGATCTGAGCGTGCCTCCGAGACGGTTAGAAGGCTGCGTGAGGCAATGCTGGCCCTCGTCTCGTCACAAGTCACCACGGGTGGGCAGCGGAGCAATGGGTGAATTGGAGATCATCATCTCCGAGTACGCGGGGTTCTGTTGGGGTGTAAAACGAGCGCTTGAGCTTACCTTGGAGGCCGCAAAACAAGCGCCCGCGCCTATCAACACGTTAGGACCTCTGATTCACAACCCCGGGGTCATAGAGGATCTCAGAAGTCGCGGAGTAGGAGTCATTGCTAGCCCGGACCAGATAGCACAGGGAACAGTGATCTTGCGTTCCCATGGCGTCCCTAAAGAGATCAGGGAGCTCCTGGCAAACTCTTCGCTAACCGTTGTGGACGCTACCTGTCCCTTTGTTGCCGCTGCCCAAGAAAAGGCTCAGACACTTCGTGAAGCCGGGTATCTCGTTGTGATACTGGGAGAGAAAGACCATCCGGAGGTGCTGGGGCTCAGATCCTATGCGGGACCCGAGTCGCTGGTGGTCGAATCGGCCGAGGACATCCCGCTAGAATTTCAGGCGGCCCGAGTGGGAGTTGTAGTGCAGACCACGCAGTCCCAGGAGCGTCTTGCGGAGTTGGCGGCTGCACTAGCGCCCAGAGTGCGGGAGCTGTTGGTACACAACACCATTTGCAGTGCCACCGAGCTTCGTCAGCGAGCCGCGGCGGCACTAGCTGCCAGTGTGGATGTGGTAATAGTCATAGGAGGAAGAGAGTCGGGCAATACCAGGCGACTGGCCGAGCTTTGCGCTGCTACACAGCCACGCACTTATCATGTGGAGACGCCGAGTGAGATACAGAGAGAATGGCTGGTAGGCGCAAGGCGCGTGGGCATCACTGCCGGAGCATCTACTCCGCCGGAACAAGTGCAAGCCGCTCAGTCGCGGATAAGGGAGCTGGATCCGTGAATAGTATGAGGCCGCGAGTAGCCATTGTTGGATATCCAAATGTGGGGAAGTCCACCTTGTTCAACCGTCTGACCGGGACAAGAGACGCCGTAGTCTCGCCCGAGTTTGGTGTTACGCGTGATCGCAAGGAGGGCGAGGTTGAGTGGAGCGGCCGAGTGTTTACTGTGGTGGACACGGGGGGGATAGACCTTCAAGGGGAGATTCCCTTTAGCGACCAAGTGAAGCGTCAGGCCGAACTCGCTATCGCGGAGTCCCAGGTCGTGATCTTCCTCGTCGATGGCAAAGCTGGTGTTAGTCCCCAGGATCACGAAATTGCCTCGCTGCTGCGGAGAAGCCAGGTTCCCGTGATTCTTGCGGTGAACAAACTTGATCTCAAGGTTGTCCGCGACCATCTCACTGACTACTGGGAGCTTGGGTTGGGCGAGCCGGTGGGAATCTCCGCGGAGCACGGCCTGGGCGTAGGAGATCTCCTTGATCAAGTGGTAAAGGAGTTGCCGGGGTCCCCCGAAGAGGAGACAACCACATCTGCTATCAGGGTGGCCATTGTCGGGCGTCCCAACGTGGGGAAAAGTTCCCTTCTAAACGCTTTGCTTGGCCACGAGCGCACCATTGTTTCTCCTATTCCTGGAACCACCCGGGACGCCATTGACACGGACCTAGTTTTCGAAGACACACTGTTTACATTGGTGGACACGGCGGGTCTCAGACGGCCGGGCAAGCGCACCAGCACTGACCTGGAATACTACAGTGCTCTGCGTGCGCTACGAGCTCTTGAGCGCAGTCATGTGGCACTGGTAGTCGTCGACGCGAGCGAAGGTCTTGTCGACCTAGACCTTCAGATTGTCTACGAGGCGCAGCGTGCCAAGTGTGCGACGGCGGTCTTGTTCAACAAGTGGGATATTAAAAGAATGGACTTAGAGCGCGCTGCAGAGCGGCTTAAAGCCAAGGCTCAGACAAGGCCGCAGTGGCTTACCATTTCCGCACTAACTGGCCGAGGGATAGAAAGAGTGCTACCTATGGCCCGGGAGCTTTATGGAAAGTATGCGAGCCGTATTTCTACCGGGGAGCTTAATCGCTGGCTGGAGACATTGCGGGCTCAAGGTCCAACTCCAACCCGCCGAGGGAAATCTCTTAAGACCTACTATATGGTGCAGTACGCCACCAGTCCCCCGCGCTTCAAAGTCATGATAAATTCCCGAGCTCTCATCAATAAACCGTTCGCCTATTTTCTGGAGAATCGACTGCGCGAAGATTGGGAGTTGTGGGGAATCCCTCTAGTGATTGACTTTGAGGGCAAAGAGGAGAGGCACTCTTGAACTTCACCACAGTCCTTATAGGCCTGGCGCTAGTGATCTTCGGCTATTTAGCGGGGTCCTTATCGCCGAGTGTTTTTCTCGGGAAGATTTTCCAAGGCAAAGACCTAAGGCAATATGGCAGTGGGAATGCAGGGACAGCCAACGCATTCCGAGTGCTGGGACCCCGGTTAGGTCTAGCGGTTCTGTTTGCTGACCTGCTCAAAGGTGGGATTCCCGTTCTTGTGGCTCGGCTTCTCTTTCCAGAGGCGGATTATGTGCCTTATGTAGTTGTGCTGGTTGCTCTTGCCTGCGTACTGGGGCACAACTACTCACTGTTTCTGCGTGGCAAGGGGGGGAAGGGGGTGGCCACCGGAGCTGGGGCGGCCATAGCCATGATGCCGTTGCCCATGGCGGTCCTCATCGCGCTTTATCTCGTTCTGCTATTTTCAGTTAGGATAGTCTCAGTGGCGTCGATTACGTGCACTGTCCTTTTCCCAGTGATGGCGGCTGTATTCCAGGAACCTCTTCCGTACATTGTCGTGGCTTGCCTCATGTCCGTCATAGTGCTTTGGGCCCACCGAGGCAACATGAAGAGACTTTGGCAAAAAACTGAGCCGCAAGTCAGCTTTCCCTGGAACAAGAGAAACAAGCAATCGTCACGACCAAACGAAGAAAGCCCGCACTCGCGGGCGTAGGTCGGGACGGGCGGACTTGAACCGCCGGCCTTCCGGCCCCCAGCCGGATGCGCTACCAAACTGCGCCACGTCCCGACAGCGCGGCAACAGTATAGCGCGCAACCGCTCTTGCTACTACTCCCGACGTGGTTGCATGCTAGCATGGAGACAGACCTTGCAAGACCGAAAGCACCCACGTGCGCAAGGCGTCTCATGTGGTATGCGCGGCAGGTATTTCGTGGGCATCAGTGACGAGAGGAGGTAGCCGTGAGAGCAGTCGTCATGGCTGGAGGGCAGGGCACTAGGCTTCGTCCTCTTACGTCAAATCAGCCCAAACCAATGGTCTCGGTGGTAAACAAGCCTGCGATTCAGCACATCCTGGAGCTCCTCAAACGCCATGGTATTACGGAAGTAGTGATCACTCTTGCTTTTCTGCCTCGGCTTATCCGTAACTACTTTGGAGATGGGAGCAGCCTTGGCATGCGCATTGACTACACAGTTGAGGAGGTTCCCGCTGGTACGGCCGGTTCGCTACGACTGGCAAAGGATCTTCTGCAAGAGACTTTCTTGGTCATAAGCGGAGACGCCCTTACAGACTTTGACCTCACTCAGTTGGTGTCTTTTCACCGTGAGAAGCAGGCGCACGTCACTATCGCGTTAAAAAGCGTGGCAAATCCGCTCGAGTTTGGTGTAGTCGTCACCGATGAGGAAGGACGCATACAGCGCTTTCTGGAGAAACCAGGATGGGGGCAAGTATTCTCCGACACAGTCAACACGGGTATATACGTTATTGAACCCCACGTTCTTGACCACATCCCGGAGAATCAACCCTACGACTTCAGCCACGAACTCTTTCCCAAGCTGCTCGAAATGGGGGCTCCCTTGTTCGGCATGGTATGCCAGGGCTACTGGCAGGATATAGGGACGCTGGAGCAATATTTCCAGGCCAACCGTGACGCTTTGGATGGGAAGGTAAAGGTAACTCCGCCAGGAGTCCGTCTGAGAGGGAACATCTGGGTAGCGCGAGACGCCTCTCTTGACACTCTCGATGATGTACAAGGCCCGGCAGTGATTGGGGAGGGTGTGCGGATCGAGCCAGGAGCGCGCATACTCCCGTACACAGTGCTTGGTAACAACACAGTGGTGAGATCTGGAGCTCAGGTTGGAAGCTCTGTAGTGGGAGAGAACAGCTACATTGCTTCTGGAGCTGTCATCGAAGGCGCAATTCTTGGCCACGCAGTGGAGGTACACGAGAACGCCCACATAGCCGAGGGTGCGGTTATTGGGGATCGCTGCAACATAGGCCGGAACGCGGTAATCGCCAATAACGTAAAGATCTATCCCTTCAAGAATGTTGAGCCTGGGTCAACTGTTCGGTCATCGATTGTGTGGGAGACTCGGGGACCTAGCACGCTTTTCGGCCGCAACGGGGTTCGTGGGCTCGCAAACGTCGATGTGACTCCTGAGATGGCAATGAGGCTGGCCATGGCCTATGGAAGCCTACTTCCACACGGGGCCCATGTAACGACCAGCCGCGATGCTCATCACGCGTGCAGGGTCCTGAAGCGCGCAATTATCAGCGGTCTTAACTCCACTGGTGTGAATGTCCGTGACTTAACTATGGCTCCATTGGCCGTAAACAGGTTTGATATCAAGAGCGGAAACTCGGTAGGTGGCATCCACGTGCAACGGAGCCTTGATGACCCTGACCAGGTGGAAATCCTCTTCTCCGAGGGGCCTGGTGTCCCTATCGACACGCGACGGGAGCGGGCGATAGAGAACCTGTACTTTCGTGAAGATTTTCGCAGGGCCGGTTTTGAGGAAATGGGCCAGGTAGTGTACCCACCCAGGGTTATCGAGGCGTACACAAACGCGCTGCTGGATGCGTGGGACACTGCCGCTATTCGCGCCCGTGAGCCGCGCCTAGTTCTCGACTATTCCGCCTCGGTTTCTGCCCTTTTCTTTTCATCCGCTCTCGCCAAGATTGGGGTGGAAACCATTGCCCTTAACACGGCGGCCCGGGCTCGGGCGCAATTTACACTGAAGGACAACCTCTCGGGCGCTATACAGAGAGTGGGGGAGCTGGTCCAGGCTAGCGAGGCTGACCTGGGAGCCATACTGGATCCCGGCGCTGAATATCTGTTCGTGGTGGACGAAAAGGGGCAAAGAGTGCCCGACGCCTTGCTGATGCTTCTGCTTCTGAAACACGCCGCCTTGCAAGCTCAAAGTGGTGCCGCGGTAGTGCCCCAAAACGCTACGCGCCTATGCGAACAGATTGTAGCCCCAACTGCTGTGGTCATTCGCCGCACACGCTGCTCAAAGGCAGCGCTGATGGCCGAAGCGACACGTCCTCGCACGGTATTTGCGGCCAGCACCGACGGCGGGTACATCTTTCCCTCTGTCCTTGCCTCGATGGATGGACTTTGTGCGCTAGGCAAAGTACTTGAGCTGTTGTCCTTGACAGATAAGCGTCTTTCCCAGCTCGTAGCAGAGTTGCCGGTGCCGCACATAGTCCATGAGATTTTTACTTGCCCCTGGGACCTTAAGGGCTCCGTGATGCGGCGCCTGAGTGACAAGCTGCGCCATAGACGTGTTTCTTTAGTTGATGGGATCAAGGTCTTCTTGGACCGGTCCGAGTGGGTTCTTGTAGTACCCGACGTGGAAGAGCCAGCATTCCACGTCTATGCAGAGGCAGCACACGACGAACGAGCGGCCACCCTTGCACAGGAATATCTAGCACTGCTAAGTGAGACAGTCCGGGAGGCTCAGGAACTAGGCAGTTCCTTGTGAGCTGGAAGCCACCACTTGCTTGCAGATCGTCTTGAGAGTTTCAAATACTCCTACTCCGGATATAGCCACGGCCTCGATGACTGGCGCTCCGGTGTGGTTGAAGAGCTCTGTGAGATCGGCTACTGAGAAGATATCGCTTAGGTCCCGCTTGTTTAGCTGAATAACCATGGGAATTTTTGCCGGGTCAAGTTCCTGTTCCATCAGGTTTTCCCAGAGATTCAGGTAGCTTTCCACGTTTTCATCCAGGCGGGATATTTGGCTGTCAACGACAAACACGATGCCGTCTACTCCCTGCAGCACAAGCTTGCGCGAGGCGTTGTAAAAAGGTTGACCGGGTGTAGTGTAAAGGTGAAAACGAGTTTGTAGACCCTTAACGGTTCCCAAGAACAGCGGCAGAAAGTCAAAGTAAAGCGTTCTTTCCTCCTCGGTGGAGATGCTCACGAGCCGCCCGCGGGTGCGCGGATTAAGCCGCTTGTGGATATATTGAACGTTGGTGGTTTTTCCGCACAGGCCGCAGCCGTAGTAGACAACCTTGTAGTTGATTTCCCTGGCAGCTAAGTTTATAAGAGCCACAGTTGCAACTCCTTGTGCTGACCCGATGAGGCAAGATATCCGCTCAGTTTCACCCTCTTACTCATTTGGAAGAGTATCTATCGCTATTCCCGCTTGGTTCCAGTAATCATCATCAAGTAGGACCCCGCTGTGTTCTTTCCTGCTAACATCGGCCTGGTCCAGGACGGGCTTGAGTGCTTCCACCGCCCTTTGCGTAAAGAGACGCATCCGGCCGATCTGTACGTCACGGCCAAACGTGATGAGCAGCAAGAACTGGTCGGTCACCTGTACCACATGCAAGTTGGATTCCTTCCCCTCATGAAACAACAGGGTGAACTCTTTTTCCTTAAGCAGCTCGGCAAGCTGCCTGGTTGCCGCGAACGAACCTGCAGCAAGAGCCGCCAGAGAGAGTGCATCGGTATCAGCATCTGGTGGCGCAGTTCCGATTGGTTGGCCGCTAGCCGAAATGAGCGCTACCAACTGCGCACGTGTCAGACTGCGCAATTTGACGAGAACCCTGTCTATGACGGCCATCTCCCGCTCGCCAATGAAGAGGTCCCTATGGCTCACGTTGAAGTCCTCCCGCAGCTATGCGCCTTTCGGCTGTACACAAGTCTAATATCGGCATCCTTTGAGCGACACTTCAGCTACTGGATGAGCAAAAGCCCTGTGCTATCATGACGGCCAGCCGATACTGGCCAGAAAGGAGCGCACGTGAATCCAAGGAGTCTCAAGTATCACAGAGAGCACAGCTGGGCTCGGATAGAGGGTGATACTGCTGTTTTTGGCATTACCGACTATGCCCAAGAGTCATTGGGAGACATCGTCTTTGTGGAGCTGCCTGATGTTGGAGACGAGGTAGAGGCTGGCAAGCCTTGCGGCGAGATAGAGTCGGTCAAGGCTGTGTCGGACATATATGCTCCTCTCAGCGGCACCGTCATCGAGGTCAACGAAGCCGTTATTGACGCCCCCGAAACTATTAACGAAAGCCCGTACGAGGACGGATGGCTTGTAAAGGTTCGGCTCAGCGATCACGCGGAGATCGACGACCTGCTAAGTGAGGAGGAATATAACGAGCTTCTTGCCTCTGAGGAGTAGCACAGCTGCTTCCAAGAGGCAGCGCGGCTGCCGCGCATTGCAGGTACCGGAACAAGCCGGTATAGTGAGCTCAAAGCCACGAGGTGAAAGCTGTGGATGAGTCTTCGTTCGAGCGTCTGCTAAATATCCAATCCTACAGCGATGAGGAGCTCAAGGCTTTGCTTGCGCGCCTAGAGGAGGAGGAACGGGAGATCTCTAAACGCAGGCGAATCCTTCATGGGGAGCTTGACATCGTACGAGCTGAACTGGTGAGAAGACTCAGAGATCGGGGCCGCGAGGGGGGATTGGTCGTTGATGGGGATGTGAGCGCTCTTGCCCAAATTCTGGCTCGGAAGCCGGCAAAGCCACCCACCGGCGATGAGGCCGAGCCCCAAGCGGAACCCCAGGGACAGGAGTAGGTGAACTATGGCCGATGAGCTGAGTCCCGCTGTCCAGAGAATTCAAAAACGTTTCCGCGATTTCTCTGTGGATGTGCGCGAGGAGCGCGTCATAAGGTACATTGCGGGCCAGCTTCGTATGGGCCGTCGCATAGACGACATCTTCCAGGATTCATATGTTCTTGCCCACACCACGGAGGCGCAACGGTCGCAAATCCTCGAGAATCCCGCCTTGATCCGAGCTATCGAGGAGGAAATCAGGCGTCAGTTTGCCGACTACGCGTGCGGCACAGCCGAAAGTGGGGGAGAGGCGGGTGCGATGAGCTCTCAAGCAGCGCGGGCTAAAACCTGGGAAGTGGATCCACCAGACCCACCCGAAGACGCTTGGGGTCAGGAGCCAATCAGGTGTCGTTTTTGCGGAGTTGAAAACACGCCTGATTCAAACTTCTGCCGGCGGTGCGGGGCCCGGTTACGTAGACCAGATGTATCCGAATCGACGCTCGTATTTACTCCAGCCGACCAGGACACGGGAAACATCTCTGCGCCCGTTACCAGTCGGGTCGCGGGCACAGTGCTTGTAATCCGCGCGGGCGGTGGCAGAGAGGGGGAGGTTATCCCTCTTGGAAATGAGGTCTTGACCATCGGCCGGAGCCCTCATAGCGACCTCTTCTTGGATGATGTCACAGTTTCCCGTCACCACGCACGAATTGTGCGCGATGAGCATGGCTTCCTCGTCGAGGATCTAAACAGCCTCAACGGAACATACGTAAACCGCAGAAGAATTGAGAGGCATCTCCTTACTCATGGAGACGAGCTCCAGATAGGAAAGTTCAAACTTGCCTTTCTTGAGCACGCAGACGAAGTCTGACAACTTGCATGAATGAGTCGGCGAGAGGTTCAGATCAGCAGGGCAACGCCCCGGTCCCAAAAGACCCGCGTGCCGGTTTGACAGCTGAGAGCGGTGAAACATTCACCATCGGCCAGGTTGTTGAGCTTCTCAAAGAGGAGTTTCCCACCCTTAGCATTAGCAAGGTTCGGTACCTGGAGGACCGGGGACTGCTATCCCCAGCCCGAACTAAGGGGCGCTACCGCAAGTACTCTACCGAGGACGTCCGCCGTCTACGCACAATTCTTTTGCTGCAGCGCGACGAGTACTTGCCCCTTGACGTAATCAAAGAGCGCCTCGATCGAGCCGCGGCCACTCTGCATGGAGCACAGGGATTTGGAGCTAGTTCACCGGTAGTCAACCTACGCATGCACGGGCCGCTGCAACGGGAGGCAGCCACACTATCGTGGGAAGACCTACTGCGCCAAACGGGGGCTAGTGAAGCTTTCCTGCGGAGCCTGGTGGAATTTCACCTACTGGAGCCTGGCGAGCATGGCGGGCCGCAATTTACCGAGTCAGACGTCGCAGTGGTGCGTATCTGCCAAGCTCTCACCCGGTTCGGCGTAGAGCCTAGGAATTTGCGACTTCTTGTTTCTTCTGTAGAGCGAGAGTCGGCCCTAATAGTGCAGCTTGCGCTGCCGTCCCTTCGTTCCACCCACCGGGACAGGCGAGAGTATGGCGAACAAATTCTGGCGGATTTGGGCGCATTGTACGTGGAACTGATGAACTTGTTGTTACACAGACAGCTGCGAAAAGCACTGTAACAAATCTGAGGTCGACAAGAGAGTAGTTGGGCAAGGAGCGACATGGAACATGGAACTCGAGAAGTACATCCGACACATACCAGGCTTTCCGCGTGAAGGGATTCTGTTTCATGACATAATGCCACTGCTTCAAGAGCCTGAAGCTCTGCGGTACGCTGTCGACAAAATGGCAGAATTTGCTCGGGAGCGCAGGGTTGACCTCGTTCTGGGAGCAGAGGCGCGGGGGTTCATACTGGGAGCCGCCCTAGCATACGCGCTGGGAGTCGGCTTTGCGGCTGCGCGAAAGCCCGGCAAATTGCCGTGGACTGTGTCGCGATGCGAATATGAGCTCGAGTATGGCACGGACGCTCTTGAAATCCACACTGATGCTATTAGGCCGGGCCAACGCGTGCTCATCCACGATGACTTACTGGCGACCGGCGGAACTGCTCGGGCCAAGATTGAACTTGTTGAAAGAGCGGGCGGCGTCGTAGCGGGACTGGCGTTTCTAATCGAGCTGACAGAGCTGGGAGGCAGAGAGCGTCTGGCGGGGTATGACGTATTTAGTCTAATTCAGTACGAGGTTTAAGCCGGTTTATTGTAACTTTACATAATGTACATTATCGTGCGCAAGCGGAGTCGCCGCAAATCAATCGGAAAATCGCAATAGCCTACGAAGATCGATCTTCCACGATCAATACCCTGCAATGTCGCGCGGGCCGGGTCCTTGTCGGACCCGGCCCGCGTTTTGGTTACGCGCTCTTGTACCTGCCGGCTACTACTTAACCAGATTCATCATCTGGAACATCGGGAGATACATTGAGATTACGCACACACCCACCAAGCCGCCAACGAAGAGCATCATGATGGGCTCAATGATCGACGTCAGCGATTTGACAGCCGCTTCAACCTCGGTCTCGTAGAAATCAGCTATCTTGTTTAGCATCGTGTCAAGGGCCCCGGTTTCCTCGCCTATAGCTATCATTTGGGTAACCATCGGTGGAAAAACTGATACCTTGGCAAGCGGTTTGGCTATCGACTCACCCGACCGGATATTTTCCTTGACTTCCACAAGCGCGTCTTCGATCACCGCGTTGCCCGAGGTTTTTCCCGTGATTTCGACTGCCTGCAGAATGGGAACCCCAGCTCCGAACAAGGTTGCGAGTGTCCGGGCGAACCTCGCCACCGCGATTTTCTGAACGACGGGCCCAAGCTTCATGGGTAGCCTCAACTTCATGCGGTCCCAAGCACGCCGCCCTTGCTCAGTGTTCTTGAGCCGGTTCAAGCTCCAAGCCAGCAGACCTAGGACCGGAAAGACGATAAACCACCAGTGGGCAATCAGGTCGCTCAACCCCATCATGATCCGAGTAAGCAGCGGCAACTCGCCTCCCAGATCTGCATACATCTTTACAAACATCGGAATGATGAAGACGAGCAACCCGATAAAGACGCATATTGCAAAGCAGGCTATCAGCACCGGGTATGCCATGGCTGACTTGATCTGACGACGAAGGGCGTCATCCTTCTCCAGCTGGCTAGCCAGACGCATGAGCGTCTGGTCAAGTGCGCCGCTAGCTTCCCCGGCTCTAACCATTGCCACATAAAGCCGGTCAAATGCTGCCGGATGTTTTTGCATCGCGTCGGATAACGCCATGCCCGACTCAACGTCTTCGCGGACAGCTTTGATGATCTTCTTGAACCTCTTGTTTTCTGTCTGCTCCCCGAGCACGTACAAAGCACGCAACACCGGGAGTCCTGAGTTGATCATGGTGGCGAACTGCCGAGCGAACACGGCCTTGTCCCTGATTTTTATGCGCTGCGAGCTCTCCAGCAAAGATGCAAGGTCGGGCAGCCCTCCGCGCTTCTCCTCTAAGGCAAGGACCGTCAATCCCTTGCGCCTCAGCTCGGCAACAACGGCCGCCTTGCTTTCACCTACTATCTCTCCCTTGACCGGAGCGCCTCGCTCTCGTCTGGCCGTGTATACATAGGTCGCCACTGCTGGATCACCCTCCTCTTCCTGCCGCACGTGCTACCGGTGCGTCGCACTCACTTAAGCAGCGCCCACTAGCAGCAGCCGCTCGAGCTCATCAGGCATAGAGCTGCGACGCAAGGCCATGTCTTTTGTGATCTGGCCTCTGCGGACAAGATCCGCTAGTGCGGCGTTCATGGTCTGCATGCCGTACTGACCGCCAGTCTGCATCACGGTATACAGCTGATGTGTCTTGCCCTCTCGAATCAGATTTCTTACTGCCGGAGTGGCAATTAGCACCTCACACGCCACAACCCGGCCGACACCCCCTGCTTTGGGGATAAGCTGCTGGGTAACCACCCCTTCCAACGTGGCAGCGATTTGCACGCGAATCTGTTCCTGTTGGTGAGGAGGAAACACGTCTATCATGCGGTCAATGGTCTGGGGACAATCCTGGGTGTGCAAGGTAGCCAACACAAGATGGCCTGTCTCTGCAGCAGTAAGTGCGATTTGAATAGTCTCCAGGTCGCGCATCTCGCCGATGAGGATTACGTCAGGATCCTGCCGCAGTACAGACCGCAGAGCTGTGGCAAAGGCTTTGGTGTCTGACCCGACTTCGCGTTGGTTAACCAAGCACCGTTTGTGATTGTGCAGAAACTCAATAGGATCCTCGATGGTCACGATGTGATCATCGCGTGTACGGTTGATCTCATCAATGATGGCCGCGAGCGTGGTGGACTTTCCAGATCCGGTCGGCCCTGTAACCAGGACAAGCCCTCTAGGCTTGGTGGCGAAAGTGTGAAGCACCTTTGGCAGACCAAGCTCCTCAAGGGTCTTTATTTTCACAGGGATGAGCCGAAATGCGGCGCTTAGTGTGCCTCTCTGGAAGTAGACGTTCACGCGGAAACGAGCCACGCCGTACACAGAATACGAAAGATCCAGCTCCCATTCGGTCTCGAGCTTCTGCCGTTGCTCTTGCGTTAGGAAGCTGTAGATGAGTTCCCGAGTATCGGTCGGCTTTAGTGGCGGCATGTCGAGCGGCTGCAATCTGCCGTCGACGCGCACAATTGGAGGCAGTCCGACCGATATGTGGAGATCTGAGGCCTGTTTTTCCACGACCTGTTTCAGGATGTCATTAATGTCCAAGGCCACCGCTCTCCCCCTTGACTGTCCCTACACGATTACGCGAGAGATTTCCTCGACGCTAGTTACTCCCTCAAGCACGCGCCGGAGACCATCTTCACGTAGGGTGATCATGCCCTCCGCGCATGCCACTCGTCCTATTTCATCGGCACTCTTGCGTTCAACGATTAGCCTTTCGATGGCCTCGGAAACCATCATCACTTCGTAAATGCCCATGCGCCCTTTGTAGCCCGTACCATTGCACCGCGGACAGCCAACCGCCCGATACAGGATCACGTTCTTCCAGTCCTCGATAGCTTCTTGCGGAAACTCGAGGCGCTCAAGCATCTCCCTGGTGGTTCGATATGGTTCCTTGCAGTATGGACACAACCGCCTTACTAGCCGTTGAGCCACCACGCAGTCAACAGCAGACGCAGTGAGGAAAGGCTCAACTCCCATCTCGGTTAGTCGCGACAGAGCACCCGGAGCGTCGTTGGTGTGGAGTGTGGACAACACCAGGTGGCCAGTCAGCGCGGACTCAATTGCGATTTGCGCGGTCTCACGGTCACGAATCTCGCCCACCATGATGATGTCGGGGTCGCACCGCAGAATTGACCGCAGGCCAGTTGCGAAAGTGAGTCCCGCCTTTGGATTCACCTGGACCTGGTTGATCCCAGCAAGACGATACTCCACTGGATCTTCGACAGTGATGATGTTCTTCTCGCTCGTGTTGAGAATGTTGAGAGTGGCATAGAGAGTTGTGGACTTGCCTGAACCTGTGGGACCTGTCACCAGTATGGCCCCATAGGGCTTAGTGAAGGCCTTTCTATAACGAGCCAGTGCTGTCTCAGAAAAGCCCAAATCCTCCAAGTTAAGCATTACGTTGGACCTGTCAAGAAGACGCACCACCACTTTCTCCCCATATACTGTGGGCAAAGTGGCCACCCGCATGTCTATGGAGCGCCCGCCGACCGCAAGCCCAATGCGCCCGTCCTGAGGAACTCTCCGCTCCGCGATGTCGAGATCGGCCATAATCTTGAGCCGCGAGATTACTCCGGCCTGAAGCCGCTTGGGGACCCGCATTATTTCGTGCAGTACGCCGTCATGGCGAAAGCGGAGCAAGAGATCCTTAGCCTGAGGTTCGAAGTGAATGTCTGAGGCCCCTTCCTCGACTGCCCGGGCGAGCACGCTGTTTACCAGCTTGACCACCGGGGGAGCATCCACTTGCTCTCGGATGTCCCGTATTTCTACAACCGCGTGCTCCTCTTCGGCTTCGGCAGTCCTTGTCACCAGCTCGGTGGCAACATCCTCGGGGGCTTTCTTCAAGTTGTTGAGCAAGACAGCAATGTCATCTGCGTCTGCAATGGCTGGCTCTACGTCGAACCCCGTGAGCATGCGTAGATCGTCAATGGCCACAATGTTGGACGGATCAGCCATGACCACCAGAACCGTGTGCTCGTCAAGGAAACTGACCGGCACTGCCATATAGCGCCGGCAGTCTCTTTCAGAAAGGAGCTCTGCCGCCAGCGGGTCGACTTTGATTTCGTTCAGATCAAGGTACCTAACGCCCAACCGTGCGGCGAGCGCCTGCATCAGTTGGGTCTTATTCACCCACCCTTTAGCAAGCAGGATATCGCCAAGACGCTGCTGGGTTTTCTGCTGCTCGGCAAGCGCTTGCTGGACTTGCTCCGGAGTGAGTACCCCCATTTCGACGAGGATTTCGCCTATGCGCTTGCCGGCCAGCTTCCTTTGCAGGCCTCCCCCCCACGCCGGAGTTGAACTTTCTTGTGTTGCGCGCTGCATGGTTGCCCCGTCATCCACGTTTGTTCATAATGCAGTCCCGCATAGTATCAAGAGGTGGGTCAAAGCCTGTCCACAATTTGTATGAACCGGCCGCCTGCTGAATCAGCATCTCCTTCCCATCGGCGGCAACCGCCCCTCTTTCTTTCGCCGCCCGGACCAGTTGTGTGTCCTCTATGTCATACGCTAAGTCCAGGACCACGTGACCGCTATGCATGGTATCGACAGGAAAGGGCAATTCCTTGACTGTGCTTGCCAGACCGAGTGGAGTTGCATTTACGACAACACGCACCTGTGGCATGACTTCTCGAACAGACTCCAACGTCAGAGCCACTACATCAGTTTCGCCTCCCCAGGTCTTGGCTGCATCAGACAGGGCAACAGCTCTTTCTTTGGTCCGGTTGGCTATGTATACGCGGCCGACTCTTTCCTCTACGAGAGCTGCCAACACCGCTCGAGCCGCTCCACCAGCGCCGACGACAAGACAGCTCTCGTCTTTGACGCCTTGCGGGCAAACCGTGAGTAGGGCCCGTCGGAATCCTTCCACGTCGGTGTTATAACCAACGAGACATCCGTCGCTGTTGACCACGGTGTTCACGGCACCCACTCTAAGAGCGATAGGGTCTACCCTATCAAGCAGAGCGACCACCGCTTGCTTGTGGGGAACAGTGATGTTTGCCCCCCTCATTCCCAAGGCCCTCATCCCTCCGATTGCCTGCGGAAGCAAGTCAGGAGGCACCTCAAAAGCTAAGTATACGTAGTCGAGCCCTTGGGCAGCCAAAGCCGCATTGTGAATGAGTGGAGAGAGGGAGTGTCTGACTGGATAGCCAAACACGCCCAGCAACTCCGTGTGGGCCGAGATGACCCTCTGTCTTGATCGGTTCTTCACTTGCTAGCACCACCCCGAGCCGACCAACCTCGCAAAGTGTGTATCCTCGGTAAGTGTGTATCAGCTTGCACGGACGTCCAAGCCTTTGCCCCCACCGAAAGGATGACATTGGCTCGTGCCGCTATTGTGGCTGGTTCTCTTTGGCTTTGAGAAATTCCTCGTAGGATGAAGTGAAGAAATGATGGCCGGCCTCATCCTTGAGCACATAGTACAGGTAATCCACAGCCGCCGGCGAAAGCGCTGCCTTTAGCGCTTCAATCCCGGGACTAGCTATCGGTGTTGGAGGCAAACCCTTCACCAGACGGGTGTTGTACGGCGATTCCACGGCCAAGTCTGCATCGGTCAGCGGTCCTGTCCATTTGTTTAGCGCATACCGTATCGTAGCGTCAATTCCTAGGGTCATATCAGCCCGGAGACGATTGTAGATGACTGCAGCAACCAGTGGTCTTTCCTCGGCCACTTTGACTTCCTTCTCGATCAGCGAGGCCACAATGACTACTTCATAAGGATTAATCCCTAAAGACTGCGCCTTGTTCCAAGGGAGCGACGCTGTCTTAGCGCCGAAGGCCTCCAGCTGGGCTCCAATTAGCTCTACTGCCCCTTCGCCTGCAATAAGGTAATACGTGCTCGGGAAGAGAAGGCCCTCGAGGGTGGTTACCTCAACCTTTTCCCCGCCCACACGAGGAATGACGAATTTATCCGGTTGCTTAGCCAGGCGCGCATAAATTTCTCCGCTGATCTTGCCCTGTTCATCGAGAAGCGCCGCTACCTGGGATATGGCCAACCCTTCGGGTATGGTCACCTTGAAACTAGGCGAGCCCTTCCCCTCCTCCAGCCATTCCACAATTTCGACCAGCTTTTGCTCCTTGTAAAACCGGTAGATGCCAGGTTTAAGAGAGGACTCGCTGCCCCGGGAGGAGACCAAATCCACAAATTCCGCAGATGACCGGATAATTCCCCGCTCTTCCAGAAGCTTCCCTATCTCAGCCGCGGTCATTCCTGGGGTAATAGTCACAGTGATCGGGGCGCTCTGACTCTCTTCTGTCAGCGTAGTGGCTGTCTGGCCGCGGTACCAGTCAACGCCACGGTTAACTAGATAAAAGGCTCCCACCAGAAATGCAACAAACACTCCCACGATAAAAAGTCGCAGACCCCACCGCTGCCAAGGACTGCGGCTCACACCCCGCTTGACTCTTCGGCCCGCTAGTTCCCGTCTTCTTTGCATTTTCTGACGCTCCCGTGACACTATTTGCCTGGCGATCAGCCGTCTGTACTGCAGCGATCCAGGTAACTTTGGAGGAGGTAACAGGCCGCAATGGCATCATCGACGCCAGATCTTCTCCCGCGGCGAGCCAAGACAGTTGTGAAACGTTCGTCCCACAGAACAACCTTCGCTGTGGTGTGCTTTTCCAGTACTGCTTTGAACTCAAGTACCTCTTCCGTTTGAGTGTTTCTACCTCCACCCAGAGGACGGGGTAGTCCTAGCACGACCTCGCTCACTCCATACTCTTCTACAAGATGAGCTATTCCCTCCGCCAAACGCTCCCGATCTCTCTCGATGATAACCGTGAGTGGAGAACACGTTATCCCGTGCGGATCTGACAGCGAGATGCCAGTCCGGGTTCGCCCATAGTCCACTCCCAGTATGCGCAAGCCGCTCACCTAGCCTCCGCTACTCCCCTAACCCCGAAAGGATGGCCGACTTAGCTGCCTCCAAGACCTCGGGAAGTCTACTGGGATCTGCTCCTCCGCCACGGCCAAGCTGCGGCGATCCGCCGCCTCCTCCCCCAGCCAGACTCATCGCTTTCCTTACGATCTCTCCCGCGTGCAAACCGGGGATTCCGCGGCTAACACTGACTATTAGGAGTCCCTTGTCCTGAACAGCTGCGCCCAAAACGACGGCGGCGGGAGCGAGACGGTCCCTCACTTGGTCCACAACAGCAAGTAGGTGATCGGCATCGCGCGCCTCCACTATTTCAGCTACAACCGAAACGCCGTTCTTTCTTTCCGCTCTCTGAACAAGCCGCGCCACCAGTTCCTTAGTTGCAGCAGTTACAAACGCCTCGACTTCCTTCTCTAAGCTCTCGACCCGGGCCAGAACCCGTTCGAGGGAAGGGAGGAAGTCAGAATCTTTTACTCCCAGCAGATCAGCCGCCTTTCGTACGAGCGCATCTCTCTCCCGGAAGTAGGCCACCGCAGCCCGGCCGGTTACCGCTTCGATGCGGCGAACATTTGCCCCTACACTGCTTTCAGATATGATCTTAAAGATCCCGATCTCGCTAGTCTTGCTCACATGAGTGCCGCCACACAGCTCTCGGCTAAAATCGTTGATCTCGACCACCCGCACGAACTCCCCATATTTCTCACCAAAGAGAGCTATAGCCCCCAGATCACGGGCGTGGTCCAGGCTGGTGATGAAAGCACGCACGGGGTGGTTCTCCACGATGCGCCGGTTAACAAGGTCCTCGATTTGGGACAGAAGTTCGGTTCCGAGAGGCTCATGATAGGAGAAATCAAAGCGTAACTTGTCGGCCTGCACCGCCGAACCAGCCTGCGCCACTTCTTTTCCCAGACGCGTCCGCAGTGCGTAGTGGAGTAGATGTGTGGCGGTATGGTTGGCAGCTACATCATGGCGATGGCTTGCAGAAATGACCGCTTTTACTCTTGTCCCGGCTTCAATGTACCCATGCTCAAGTCGAGCAACAATTACCTGAACTTCGCCCTGAAGTTTTACGTCCTCCACCGTGGCTCTGCCGGTCTCGGACTCTATCCATCCCTTGTCGGCTACTTGGCCTCCCATCTCCGCGTAGAAGGGACTCTCGCGGAGAGCGATCAACACCCGCTCATCCTGCAGGGACTCTATGTTTTCTACCACCGTGAAGAGCTCGTCGCGCTCGTAGCCCTGAAATTCTGTTGCGCGGGCTGTCTCCCGAGCAAACCGGACAATGGCATCTTCTAGCCCGGCCGCGCCCTTTTGTGCGGAGCGGGCGCGCGCACGCTGCTCTTCCATGGCTTTCTCGAATTCAGCCATGTCCAGAGTCAGACCCTCTTCCTGCGCTATCTCTCGAGTGACCTCCACTGGAAATCCATAGGTGTCGTGCAACACAAAAGCCACGCGTCCCGGAAAGACGGAGCTTTGGGCCTCCTTGGCTTCGGCCATAGCCTCTTCGACCAACGCCAATCCCTGGTCGAGAGTGCGGTTGAACCTCTCTTCCTCAGCGTGAACTACGCGCAGGATGCTATCTCGGCGCTCTACAAGCTCTGGGTATACTCCCCCCAGAAGCTCGATCGTCTGCTCGGCGAACCGCCTGAGCAGCGGTGGCTCCATTCCAGCTAGCCTACTAAACCTTGCGGCTCGCCGAATGACTCGGCGCAGTACGTATCCCCGTCCTTCGTTGCTCGGTATCACCCCGTCTGCAATGAGAAAAGTCATGGCTCTGCCATGGTCCGCAAGTACCCGCAGAGCCACGTCAGTCTTTGGATCCTCGCCCAGTCGCTTTCCTGCTATCTGTTCCCCGAGACGCACGAGCGGTTCGAACACATCGGTCAAGAAGACGGAGTCGACCCCCTGTAGTATGGCGGAGATTCTCTCTAGGCCCATGCCGGTATCAATGTTCTGCGCAGGCAATGGACTGAGCTGCTGGTTCTCATCCATGTTGTAGCCTGTGAAGACCAGATTCCAGTACTCCACGAAACGGTCGCAGTCGCAGCCTGGTCTACAATCAGGCGACCCACACCCGAACTCAGGTCCGCGATCATAGTAAAGTTCCGAGCAAGGCCCGCACGGACCCGTGTTTCCAACCGGTCCCCAGAAGTTAGCGCTGCGTGGTAGCCCCACCATACGCTCGCGCGGCACTCCCACCGCTTCCCACAAGGCTACCGCCTCCGTGTCTGGCTCGATGCTCTCATCCCCCTCAAAGTAGGAGATCCACAGGCGGTTGGGATCCAGGTGCAGATACTCCACAGAGAACTCCCAGGCATACCGGATAGCCCCCTCTTTGAAGTAATCCCCGATAGAAAAGTTCCCGAGCATCTCAAAGAAAGTGCAGTGCCGTGCTGTCAGCCCCACCTTGTCGATATCTGAGGTGCGGAAGCATTTCTGCACGCTTGCAAGACGCCTGCTCGGAGGTTCGGCCAATCCCATAAAGTACGGCTTGAACTGCTGCATCCCCGCCGTCGTCAAAAGCACTGAGGGGTCATTGTGGGGAACAAGAGAAGAACTCGGCACAATTAGATGACCCCGTTTCGCAAAATAGTCTAAGAAAAGTTTCCTAATTTCTGCTGCCTTCACCTAACTACTCACCCGATGTCCTCGTTTTTGCCCGCTGTTTTCTGTCAGTGGTTCGCTCTCTGTCATGTATTTGTACAAACTTTCCAGCGACTTGCGAATCAGCCTTGAGACATGCATCTGTGAGATGCCCACCCGAGCTGCTATCTCAGTCTGAGTGAGTCCCTCGTAGAAACGCAAGTGCAAAATGAGCCGTTCCCTCGGCTCAAGACGAGCCATGGCCGGCGCCAACCATCCACGTTGCTCAAAGGTCTCGTAGGCTTCTTCGCTCGCACCAAGATAGTCCAAAAGCTCACCAGGCTCATCGCTGTCCGCGTTGCCGGTCGCAAAAAGAGATACGGAGCTCTGCGCATGTAGGCTTTCAAGCGCTTCCACTACCTCTTCCTCGCTGGCTGACACAGCCTCAGCAAGTTCCGCAATTGTAGGTGAGCGATTTAGCTCACCGCCTAGATCCTCGATAGCCTTGTTAAGTCTTGCTCCCAGGTCCTGCAGCGCGCGCGGCACCTTGACAGCCCAACCTTTGTCGCGGAAATACCGCTTGATCTCGCCCAGAATGGTCGGTGTCGCGTATGTGGAAAGCTCAACCCCGCGGCCAAGATCGAAACGATCAATGGCCTTTATCAGTCCTATGGCCCCCACTTGCACCAAGTCTTCGACGGGTTGCCCTCGCCCAGCGAAGCGGCGCGCAAGACTCCGCACAAGAGGAAGATATCGTCTGATCAGCTCCTCACGCGCCGCTGCGTCTCCGTGCTCGCGAGCGAGCTTTAAGAGCTCCTTCTCGTCCATTTCGTTGAGCCTCTGCCCACTCGCAGAGACCAACCCGAGCGAAGAATGCGCCGTGCCCTTGGCCGATTTCACGCTACCACCTACTGAGTGCGCTTCGTCATCTCTACGGTGAAGAACTCACCCGAATCGAAGACGTCATACCTGTCGACTAGAGACGAAACAATCATGCGCACGTTGAGCGGAGACGCTTGCTCCTCCAGCGCAGAAGCATCGGCCTGCAGCGCTCTTTTGAGACGCTCGTTGGTCAGACCATCAATCCTAACACAAACAGCGTCTTGGTCTGCCCGAATGAGCAGCACTAGGTCCTGGCCGTGCGCTTGGAGGTCTTCTTTGACGAGCATCTCCACCGCAAGCTGAAGGTCATCCAGCCGGTCAAGGGGCATGCTCTGTTGTGAAGCTACACCGCCCAGCAGGACACGGACCGTAGAAACTACCGCAGGTCCCCGAGGGAGGCATAGCCACACAGTATCGTCTTGACCTTCGCTGAACGCGGCGAGGTCCTGCATGGGATCGCGCAATCTCGATGACATGGCCTAAACGTTAGAGCGCTTCAGCTCGAAGTCCAGCTATTAAGCTGATCTTGGAGCTCCTCTTGTTTCTGCTGGTACATTTGCCGCCCATACTCAAACGCGTCCCGGGCCCGATCAGCCAGTCCGCACAAGACTTTCTTTCCCTCGGCGGGCACGTCGGCAAAAGCCTCCAGGAGGGGCTTGCCGGTTTCCTGAGAAACCCGGTAAGCAATGAGAACCGCCCCCCCAACAGCCGCCCCAGCCGTCAACAGTAGCAACGTTCGGAATGCTCCCATCAGTTCTCCTTCCGTCTAGTGCTAAAAAAGGTGGCCAGTCCTTCGCTAATGCCGGCCGCGAGGCCCGCTACCCTCCGCACAGGGCGACTTATAGCGGACTTGACTGCCGTCACGCTCTCTTCAGCGACTTTGGCAATCTCAGCTACAGACCCAGTAACTTGCTCCACTCTATCAAGCTCTGCTTTCACTCCATCCAAAGTTTCGCCTAAACGTGTGAGAAGAGGAATTACCTGCGTATTGGCATCAGCAAGAAGACTGCTCACTCTCTTGAAGACGCCTCCCAGGCGGAAAAGAACGTAGGCCAAACCGACTCCAAACAGCACAAAAAACACGCCTACCGCGATCTTCATGATTGCTGCTGCGTCCCAAACCATTCCAAAGCCCCCTGTTTTCCGCCTCAGACTTGCAAGACTATAGCACAGGCCCCTAGACTCCCGAAAAACGGCCAGATCGTCGCTACTCGTTCACAGCACTGGTGCTGCAAATCGTGCCAGCAAGACACACAAGCTCGTTCTCGTAAACCACTGCCGTCTGACCGGGGGCAACTCCCACCGCCGGCTCCAGGAGCAGGACGGTTCTTCCGTCAGCCAGCAGTTTGGCTGGCACCGACTCACCCGTAGATCGCACTTGGACCCTCAGTTGCTCCTCAGAGGGAGAGCGGTGCCACACGACGTCCTCTAGTTCAATCCTGCGAACCTGTGCCTGAGACCGGGTGCCGACCACAACACGGCGCGCTGGAGCATCGATTGCCACCACATAGACTGGCTCCCCACAGGAAACCCCTACCCCCCGGCGTTGTCCCACAGTGAAATTGTATGTGCCGCTATGGAAACCCAGCACATTGCCCTTGGTGTCCACAATCTCTCCGGGCATTTCGCCAATTCGCTCGCGGAGAAACCGCCGGTAATCGTTATCGGGCACAAAGCAAATTTCCTGACTCTCTGGACCGACCAAATCTCCCAGGCCCGCCGTACGCGCTATGGATCGCACCTTGGACTTTGTCAGAATCCCAACTGGAAAGACGAACCTTTGCAAAATGCTCGGCGCGACCTCGGCCAAGACGTAAGACTGGTCCTTCGATAGATCAGCGGCGCGCGCCAAGCGCCGCGCTTCACCCACTAGACGGGCGTAGTGCCCCGTAGCCACTTGCCTTATCCCGAGGGACTCCGCCACACGAAGCATGAAGGCAAATCGAAACCGGGCGTTGCACTTGCAGCACGGGTTTGGAGTCCTGCCCCGTGCGTACTCAGCCACGAAGTACTTGACTACCGCCTCGTAGAACTCTTTCTCAGCGTCAACAATCAGATGGGGAACCCCAATCTTCTCCGCAGCTGCCTTCGCCCTCTTCTCCGCCTCAGGTGAACGGCAGACCCGGAGATCTGTGGAACGAGGATCGCTCCAGAGACGAAGGGTTATTCCAGTAACCTTCCATCCCCATTCTTTGAGCAGCAGAGCAGCTACGGTGCTATCTACTCCACCGCTCATGCCCACGAGGATGGTGTTGTCACCTGGCGGAGGACTTAGACGAGTTAGTTTAGTATCGGCCGAGATCGACAAGCTTCTGATTCAGGCTGCCTTCGTCAATGTAGCCATGCCATACGTCTCGAACCACACCAGACTTGTCGATGAGCACGAGCTGGGGAAGGTAGTCCGCAGAGAGTAGACTGGCCAAATCACCATACAGGGCGGGCTGCTTGTAGTCGTAAATCAGAAAAACATAGGTAGAAAACGACTGCGTCAGCCGCTTTACGTTCTCAAACACCCGTGCATCGTCAGCGTTTCCTGGGACATAGAACAGAACCACCAGCGGAGCCACCCCGCATGCTTCTACGAACTCCGCAGGGCTCTGCTCGGTGGGTTGTATCGTCTTACCAACAAGCTCGGCAGAAGGAGGTTTTGCAGAGCCACTCCCCGTAACGGCCGGTGAACGTCTGGTTGTGGTAGTAGGGGTTTCGGTTGCACCACAGGCTACGCTCGTGATCACGAGGCCAAATAGCACCAACAGGACCAGGAGACGTGCTCCCTTGCAAGGTTCCTTAGTCATGGCCAACTCTCTCCTTACGAAAATGCTCCACCTTGCCGTGTCTGACAGCCGCTTGAACCTGCTTCTAGCAGGTGGGTGGCCGCCTCTGAAAGGTAATACGCCGTTCAGATGAACAAGCCTCCCAAGCAATGTGTGTTGGCTCAAGGTATGAGCCAGATCACGGGCAAGGTCGAGCAGTGCGAGGGTAGCATACCCCCGGCCTACCGACAACGGGAACCGGACGCCTAGAAAGTGCGAATTCGCAGTTCACGCAACTGCTCTGGCGAGACTTTCGACGGCGCCCCGGTAAGTGGGCAAGATCCGCTCTGCGTCTTTGGGAAAGCAATAACCTCGCGGATCGAATTCTCGCCCGCCATTAACATCACCAGACGATCTAGGCCTAAGCCAATGCCGCCATGCGGAGGTACTCCATAATTCATGGCCTCCACCAGGAAGCCAAACTTGACCTCAATGTCTTCGGGGCTGAGCCCTAGCACATCAAACACGGCGCGCTGCAACTCGGGATCTGAGATGCGGATTGAGCCGCTGCCCAGCTCCACACCGTTCAAAACGAGGTCGTACGCATATGTTCCCAGTTCAAGGGGTCGTTCCTTAAGATCCTCCAAGCGCTCCACGCGCGGCTTAGTAAACGGATGGTGCTGCGCTTTTAGACGCTTCTCCGACTCGTCATATTCAAACATCGGAAAATCAAGCACCCAGGCAAAACGCCAGCCCTCACGTTTGATCCCGAGCCGATCAGCAAGCGCCAACCTCAGGGCTCCCATGGCAGGTTCGACTCGCTCCTTTTGGTCGGCCGCAAAAAGCAACATATCGCCAGGTTGCCCCTCAAGCCGTTGGATCAAAGCCTCAATAACCTCAGAAGAGGCAAACTTCTGCAAAGGAGAACGAATCCCATCCTGCTCCAACCAGACGGGAAGCAACCCTTTCAAACCAAACGGAGTTACCACATTGCCAAGGTCGTCAACATCTTTGCGAGAGAAAACACAACCGCCTGGAGCCCGGATGCCTCTAACCACCCCTCCCGATTCCACCATGTCGGTAAAGACGCGAAACTCCGTTTGAGCGGCCAGATCGGTAACATCCTTGATTTCCATTTCAAAGCGAAGGTCTGGCTTGTCGCTGCCAAACCTCGCCATTGCCTCGGTGTAGCTCAGACGCGGGAAGGGTCGGGCAAGCTCAACTCCGAGAGTATCGGCAAAGGCAGAGGTGAGCATTCCTTCGACAACTGACTGAATGTCCTCCTCTTCGACAAAACTCATCTCAATGTCGATTTG
Organism: Thermoleophilia bacterium; assembly: GCA_026415615.1. GTDB lineage: Bacteria > Actinomycetota > Thermoleophilia > RBG-16-64-13 > RBG-16-64-13 > JAOAGT01. Next base: position 62,686 of record JAOAGT010000003.1, read on the forward strand.
AGTGTGTTCGGGTTGGCGGTCGGCACGCAGATCCTCATCCCTGAAGGCACGAGCAATCTGGTAGTAACGTTCGAAGCCGCCGATCATCAGAAGTTGTTTGAATAGCTGTGGCGACTGCGGAAGCGCGTAGAACTCGCCGGGCTGCAACCGGCATGGGACGAGAAAATCACGGGCCCCCTCGGGGGTGCTTTTGGTAAGAATGGGCGTCTCGACCTCTATGAAACCCTGTTCACCCAAATAGCGACGCACTGACTGAACGATCCGGTGCCTCAGCCAGAGATTCCTAAACATTCGCGGACGGCGCAGATCAATATAGCGGTACCGCAGACGCGTGGTCTCCTCCACAACCACGTCATCCTCGGGCAAGAACGGGGGATTTTCCGCTGCGGCTAATATTTCAAGATCGCTAACCACCAACTCAACGGCGCCTGTAGCAAGATTCGGATTGACCCTCTCCGGAGCTCGAGCCACGACTGTCCCGACGGCGGAGATCACGTATTCGTTTCGTAGGCGCTCTGCTCGAGCATGAATGGCCGGGTTTGTAGCCGCCTCGAAAACAAGCTGGAGTATGCCCGTACGATCCCGCAAATCAACAAAAATCAACCCGCCGTGGTCACGCCGTCTGTGAACCCACCCGGCGACCTTGATCTGCCGACCCACGGCACCTTCTGTAACGTTGCCGCACCACTCGTTTCTGTACGCCACCTCAGTCCCCTACTCAGTACGAGCTCCTATACGTCTTATCTCCATGATGACCGGGCAACAAGACTTTTGGCCTCGTCAATAGACAACAACCGCTCGTCGCCTGTTGCTAGTTCCCTCACTGTCACAGTTCTAGAGGCCAGCTCATTCTCACCCAGAATGAAAGCGTACCGCGCCCCGCTTTTTCCAGCCTGCTTCATTTGACCCTTGCCCGTACGACCCATGTAGTCTAGGTCAGCCGAGACCCCGCGAAGCCGTAGTTCGTGAGCAAGAGCAAAAACGGCAGAGCGAGCTCCCTCGGTCATAGCCACAAGATAAACGTCAAGAGCCGGGCCTGGTGGAGCGGGCACTCCCGATCGAGTAAGAGCAAGAATGAGGCGCTCCACCCCGGTTCCAAATCCCACTCCGGGCACAGGCGGGCCGCCAATGGATTCCACCAAATGATCGTAACGACCGCCGCCTCCCACGCCTGACTGCGCCCCAAGATTTCTCGACTGAAACTCGAAAGTAGTGCGTGTGTAGTAATCCATGCCCCGCACCAAACTATGATCTTCTACAAACTCGATGCCCTGTACCTCAAGTCCCTCTTGGACGCGGCGGTGATGCTCTTTGCACTCTACACAAAGATGATCCGAGATACGAGGAGCTGTGTCGAGAAACGCCCGACAGCTCTCCACCTTGCAGTCAAACACTCGCATAGGGTTCAGTTTCGCTCGCACTCGACACTCTTCGCACAGACCAGCCTCGTTTCTCTGTAGAAAGTCGCGCAGTACGGCGCCGTAGGAAGGCCGGCACTCACGACAACCCATCGAGTTCAGTCTGAGCTCCACGTCGCGAAGACCAAGCTCGCGGTATACGGCCGCTAGGAGCCCGATCACCTCCGCGTCTAGCTCAGGAGAAGTTGATCCAAAAGCTTCGACTCCCAACTGGTAGTGCTGACGATAACGCCCGGATTGGGGACTTTCGTACCTGAACATCGGACTGTGGTAGTAGAGCTTGACTGGCTGAGGCCACGTGTGCATTCCGTGTTCCACATAAGCCCTGGCAACGGGAGCCGTGCCCTCTGGGCGGAGAGTCATACTCCGTCCCCCGAGATCGGTAAACGTGTACATCTCCTTGCGCACAATATCCGTGGACTCGCCCACCCCGCGCAAGAAGAGCCGGGTTTCTTCAAACATCGGGGTGTCAATTCTGCGGTACCCGTAACGTTCAAACACAGCCTGAGCGGTGGTAACCACCCATCGTCTTAAGGGCTGATCGTCGGGTAGGATGTCGTAGGTGCCTTTGGGTGCCGTGATCCGCTCAGTCACTGGTGTCCAAGCCTCCCAAAAACGGATTGTGCGCAAGCTCATCTCCCAGGGTGGTGGACTGCATGTGCCCTGGATGAACAGGGGTGGACGGCGGATAAAGCAAAGCGAGCTTTCTCACCGAGGCAAGCAGCTGAGAAAAATTACCCCCGGGGAAATCCGTTCTGCCAACCGAGCGATAAAAAATCAGGTCTCCAGGAAAAAGGTGGCCTCCTACCTCAAAGGTCAGATCGCCGGGAGTGTGACCTGGAGTAGATATCACTTTGGCGACCAGATCGCCCACGGCGACCTCACTACCGTCGTTAATCTCACGAATAAGTTCGGGGCTTACCGGTGGGATAGGAAAACCGGTGGCCGAGCACCCTGTGCGCCCCGTGAGAACAGGCACAACCAGAGAAGAGCAGTACACAGTGGCGCCGGTGCCCTCAGCAAGCCCTTGTACTCCCTCTACGTGGTCAAAGTGACCGTGAGTGACCAAGATGGCGTGCACCGTGAGACCACGACTTTGAATGATCCTCAGTAGTCGTTCAGGTTCGCCCCCTGGATCTATGACAAGGGCAGACCTGTTATCGTCTCGAACGATATAGCAGTTGGCCTGAAGCGGCCCTACCGGTGCGCAAAGAATCTCCATGGCGGCACATTCTACCAGACAGGTACAGCGGTAGTCTCATCATGGCGACTACCGTGGAGTCACGCGATACGCATCATAAACCGTGTCGATCCGCCGGATGCGCTGGAGTACGGTCTCGAGGTAGTCTATATCTGGGACATCAAAGACAAAACGATCTCTCACCATGTTGTTGCGCGCCGTGGTTATCTGCGCAGCGATAATGCTTATCCCGCTCTCGCTCAGAGTGCGAGAGATGTCCTCGAGCAGATGGGTCCGGTCATAAGCCTCCACCTGGATTTCTACACGGATAGGCGCCTTGACTCGCGTATCCCACTCCACTCGAACAAGTCGTCCGGGATTCTTTTCGAGCGCCTTCATGTTGGGACAATCACGCCGGTGGATGGTAATTCCACGGCCCATCGAAATGTAGCCGACCACATCGTCGCCTGGTACAGGACGGCAGCATTGTGGGAGTCTAATGGGCACATCCTGCATTCCGTCGATCTTTACGCCAAGCTGGCTTGCAGCCAGTGCGTCTTTTTCAGTTTTGGGCGACGCAGAGGGTGCCGTCACCACCTCCGGAGGAGGTCCCTCTTGACGGTGTAGATGGTGAATGACTCGCTGCACAACATGAGCAACACTCAGCTTTCCCGCCCCCAAGGCAATGAAGAAGTCTTCTTTCTTGGCAAAGTTGCCCTCCTTCATGACCTCCGCAATTACCTCGGAGTTAATAAGTCTCTGGGCGGGTAGCCCCTGTTTGCGCAAGGCGGTGAGGAGCGCCTCGCGTCCTTGATGCTCAAAATCCTCTCGTCGCTCCCGGTTGAACCACTGTCTGATCTTGTTGCGCGCGCTCGAACTAACGACAAACTGCAACCAATCCCTGGACGGCCCAGGCGATGTCTTGGAGGTGAGGATTTCCACTATGTCTCCCGATTGCAGTTTGTAGGTGAGCGGAACTATCTGTCCGTTGACTTTGGCTCCGACGCAGTGATGACCAATGTCGGTGTGAATCGCATACGCGAAGTCAACCGGGGTCGAGCCAGCGGGTAGACTTTTCACCTCTCCCTTCGGCGTGAAAACGTAGACTTCGTCCCGGTATAGGTCAATCTGGAGCGACTCCATGAACTCGCCGGCGTCTTTGGTTTCAGACTGCCACTCCATGATTCGCCTGAGCCACTGAAGTTTTTCTAGATCGGAGTCTGCTCGCGGCGAGACGCGCCCACCCTTCTCCTTGTACATCCAGTGTGCGGCGATCCCGTACTCCGCTGTCTCATGCATCTCACGCGTACGGATTTGGATCTCAAGCGGCTTACCCTGAGGGCCCATTACCGTCGTATGCAGGGACTGATACATGTTGAACTTAGGCATGGCAATGTAATCTTTGAAACGCCCTGGCACCGGCTTCCAGACCGAGTGAGCAACCCCCACGGCCGCATAGCAGTCTCTCACCGTGTTGACAAGAACCCTCAGTGCGATCAGGTCGTAGATCTCGTTAAACTCCTTGCCCCGCCTGACCATCTTGTCGTAGATGGAGTAAAAATGCTTGGCCCGGCCTGATATTTCAGCTTCTATGCCTACCGCAGCCAGCTCGCGAGCCAGTATGGCCCGCGCCTCCTCAATGTCTCGCTCCCGGTCTGCTCGCCGCTGGGCCACCATTCTCTGAATCTCGGCATACTTGCGCGGATGCAAAGTAGCAAAGGCCAGATCCTCGAGCTGCCATCTTATGGATTCGATTCCGAGGCGGTGAGCCAGCGGCGCGTAGATCTCCAAAGTCTCTTTAGCCTTTTGAATTTGCTTCTCCTTGCCCAGATAGCCGAGAGTCCGCATGTTATGAAGACGGTCAGCCAGCTTTATTAGGATTACGCGAATATCCTTCGCCATGGCCACGACCATCTTGCGGATGTTTTCGGCCTGCTCTTCCTCGACCGTGCTGAAAGTCATCTGCGACAGCTTGGTCACTCCGTCGACGAGAAGAGCTACTTCTTCACCGAATTCTTGACGCACGGTCTCAATCGGCATCCCGGTATCCTCAACCACGTCATGCAAGAGAGCGGCGGCCAATGTCGCGCTGTCTAGACGAAGATCGGCGCAGATGTTCGCAGTACCCAGAGGATGCTCAATATAGTCCTCTCCACTAGCCCGAGTTTGACCGCGGTGCTGGACGGCCGCCCTTTCGTAAGCCCGTATGATCAGCTGTCTATCGAAGTTTGGGTTGTATTTTTCGATCTTGGCAAGAAGAGCCTCCAGGTCGGCACGGTGGCGCTCAATGGCCTGCTCGGGCGTTATTTCCGTCTCGGCGGGTTGAAGGGCTGTGCCTGCTGTTTCTAGAGGATCTGGCATAGTCTAAGACACTCCTGATATTCCGCCTCCGCCGCAGCGTAAGCGCGAGAAGTACGTGCATTCAGTTTATCCCTAACCAGAGAATCTTGTCGGATACCTAACTCATACAGTATGCCGGCAGCCCGAAAAAGGTCGGCCCTGGTCAGCAGGACCCGCGCTTCCTTCCAGGCCTTCTCGGCCGCTCGAGCATAGGCCTGCGCCTGCTCCGCGTAGCCTTCCTGCCAGGCTCGGTACAGACAGATCATGGCAAAGCGGGGATGAATCAAATACCGCAGGTAGCGCGCGGTCAGTTGCTGCTCTTCACGCCCGTAGCATACATGAATGGACAATCCCTGTTGATACAACTGCCTGAGACGAGTGCCGTGTTCCAGTTTGAACGGCGGGTCGATGGCTACCACGTGTGTCCATTCCACACCATCCTCTGCGGCGCAGTCTAGAAGCTCCCAGTCGACAATGGTCATCGGAGCACCGACAAAATGAGTGCCGCCCCTACACACACAGTTGACGTCGCACTCTCGGCCGAAAAGCACATCAAGAGGCAACCGGCGTTGCAACTCGTCACGTCTCCACAAGGCCGAACAAGTAAGCACGACCACAGGCTCGCCAGTCGCTAGCACCTGAGCCAGGCGACCAAGGCCGGGCTCTCGACGCTCAGCCAGCAGCCTTGCTAGTTCGTTCCAGTCGCTCATGGCCGACTCCGGCTTCGCGCCCGGTTCGAAATTCCGGAATTCATCAACTTGATCACTGGTGCCAGGAGATGTCCAATCAGTGCTCTCCAGCCGCGACTGGACACACTGGTCACAACTCGCTCGGCTCCAGCACTCCGAGTGACTTGTTAGATGTCTCATGTCATGGACTGATAGTTCAGGACGCAGCACGCCCTGCCACTCAGCGGCCCTTAGCTCTACCCCTAAAGCCCAGCGTGAATTCTTTTCCTTGGTGAACTCGGCTTTCTCGGCCGCTCTGAAGGCAATACCTTGGACCTTCACGCCATCTACTGCGACTGTGAACCGAAGATGGGCTCCGTTCCGAGTTGTCTCCGAGCGTTCAAACTGCGCATCGACCACCAACAAGCGCGGAGCTGGATTGCCTGGTCCGAACGGTCCCAAATTTCCGAGGCTTAGAGCGACATCTGTATTCATCTCTCGGCCGGAGAGAATCGCATCATACTTATACGTGCGGGCAAGGTCCTTTGGGCTAAGAACACTCGCTGCGTGGCTTTCCATTGCCTGCCGAAAAGAAGCTATGTTTTCTGCGGGCAGGGCTAGACCGGCGGCTTGACTGTGACCACCGTACACAGTGAGAAACTGGGCGGCAGCCGCGAGCCCCGCCATCAGGTCATAGGAGGCAATGCTTCGTCCTGACCCCTTGGCCGCCCCGTCTTTTACGCTGAGCAGTATGGCTGGACGGTAATAGCGCTCGACAAGTCGAGCAGCAACAATTCCCACTACACCCTCGTGCCAGCCCTCACCTGCGATCACCAAAGCCGGAGGGAGGTCACCCATCTCCTCTACCCGGGCAATGGCCTCCTCCAGAATTTGGCGCTCTACGTTCTGCCTTTCCCCATTTAGCTCATGCAGCTCCTGGGCTAGGGCTCTAGCCTCAGCCTCGTCTTCCGAAAGTAGCAGTCGCAATGGAGGCGTAGGATCAGCCAGGCGACCGGCAGCGTTAAGACGCGGAGCCAGACGGTAAGACACCGCCATAGAATCGACAGCCCCCTCACAGGCCGCTACGGCAGCCAAAGCTCGCAACCCTACTCGCTGACCTATGTTGATGAGCTTAAGCCCCTCTCTTACATACCACCGGTTCTCACCTCGCAGAGGAGCAAGATCAGCAATGGTACCCAGTGCAACCAGATCAAGAAGCGAGTACAAATTGTCCGGCAGCTGGCCTCCTGTCCACCCGTTTAAGCGCAGCTGTAGAGCGTGCAGTACCTTGAGGGACAGTCCCACCCCGCAAAGATCGCCGTGAGGGTAACGGCCCTTGGCTGGGTGTATCACGTGACACTCAGGGAGCCTCGGGCCCGGCTGGTGATGATCTATGACCACTACGTCGCAACCCAAACTCTTGGCAAAGGCCACCTCTTCAGGATAGTTGACCCCGCAGTCCACGGTGATCAAGAGGCAAGGCCCCTCCGCGCATATTCTTTCCACAGCCGTTCTCGAAAGGCCAAAACCTTCCTCAAAGCGGCTGGGCAGATACCAGTCACAACTTCCTCCTAACCCCCGGAGTCCTATAAGCATGAGAGCCGTAGCGGTGATCCCGTCCGTGTCGTAGTCGCCGTGAACGACTATGCGTCGACCGTCGGCAAGCGCAGATGCAATTGCGTCGACGGCTCCTTCCATATCACCAAACAGGAAGGGGTCGGGAAGCACGTGGCGACATTCGAGAAAATCCTGCGCCTCGTTGGGATCGGTGAACCCTCGGCCAGCCAGAACTGTGGCGACAACCACCGGCACTTTAAGCTTTTCGGCGAGCTTTTCTACGTCCCGCCAACGATAGCTATTGACGACCCACTGGGCCTGAATGTCTGCGGCATCACCTCTCATGACTTACACACTATACGCAACTCTCCGGACAGAAAGCGAGGCGCTACAGACGTCCGGAGCGGATTATCGCGTAGATGAGCCAAGCCCCAAACACAAGGGAACCAGCAAACCCGGGCAGTCCCCATACAGAAATGCCGCCGAGGTGGGGCCCCTGCTCAACCATAACCCCAACTGCTGTTCCCGTGGCCCCCAGAGCTATTGAAACCAGGGCCACCACCAGACGGTTGGTTATGAGATCTAGACGATGGATCAAGTCGTCCAGGCCAGTGTGGTGGTATTTGACTTCGAGCTCTCCGCTTGTAAGCTGCTCCATGAGCTCGCGCAACTGGAAGGGATAATCGGCAACAGCCCGCGCGTACTGCGCTCCATCACGCCGCAGGCGAGCCATGATTCTTTCCGGGTTAAGCAGCCGGATTCTGACCCTGTGGGCATACTCCCGCGCCATGTCAAAAAGGTTAACCTCCGGATATAGCTGCTCCAGAGTGCCCTCCAAGGTAACAAGAGCCTTGTCTAGCACAAGAAAACGCGCGGGAAGCTGCAAGTGAAGCATGTAGATGACGTCCATTACCTGCCGTAACAGGGCTCGCGCGTCTACCTCGGCCAACGACACGCCGAAGTATCGGCCAAACGCTTCCTCTATAACGTCGGTAACGGTTTCGTCCACCGACGGAGGCCATTTAACACCCAGTCTGCGGAGGGAGCGCTTAACACCGGGAACATCGGCCCGTAGCAGATAAGTAAATAGGCGAGTTCCTTCCTCCAGATCATCCAGACGCAACGTACCGGTCATGCCGAAATCAAGAAGACCGATTTTCCCCTCGTCCAAGTAAACGATGTTCGCTGGATGTGGGTCGGCATGCACGAAACCGTGTTCAAAGACCTGTTTGAGCCAACAATCCACCACAATCTCGGCGAGCTTCTTCTTGCTCTCGAGTGGCAATGAATGCACTTGTTCACTATTCAGCGTGGGACCATGCAGTCGCTCCATCGTAAGGACGCGAGCAGTACAGTAGTTCTTGTATACATTCGGGATACACACAGAGTCACTGCCTTTGAAATTCGCGGCGAAGCGCGCGATGTTCCTGGCCTCCAGTAAGTAGTCTAGTTCTCGTGTGATAGAGCGCGCGAATTCGTCCACAATCGCCGTCGGGGATACTCCAATTTCAAGCCTCCCCTCCACCAGGCCAGCAAACTGGTACAAGAGCTCGAGATCCTTGCGAATCTGCCGTGGGGCCTCTGGACGCTGGACTTTTACCACTACTGCCTGGTCCCCCGGAAGAAGAGCGCCATGAACCTGGCCGATAGACGCGGAGGCGATGGGGGTAGGATCAAAATCCACGAAAAGTTTTGCCGGGCTCGCGCCCAGCTCCCGTTCTATCACGCGCGCCACTTCCTCAAAGGGTAGCGGCGCTACGTGGTCCTGAAGCTTTACGAGCTCCTTTAGAATCTCTGGTGGAACAATGTCGGCCCGAGTGCTAAGAAGCTGGCCGAACTTGACAAACGTAGGTCCCAACTCCTCCAAGAGTTCTCGGGCGTGACGACCCAGATCGCCATCCGGGGTGATGAATTGGCGTCGCCACCATGGGAGCAGGGCCAACAGACGGTGGCGCTCAAATAAGTAGCCAAAGCCATGCCGGGCGGCCGCTGCAGAGATCTCGCGAACACGCTCAAGGTTTCGTATGCGGGTAATAAACCCTGGGTGCCTAGCTTGCCTCGCTGGCACGATGACCCCCCACTGGCCGCCCCACCTGGCAAGAAGGTTTAACTAGCCTGTGCTCTGGTTCTGATCAGGTCTTCCTTCGCCCGACGAAATCCCTGATCCCGTGGCCTCCTCAAGGCGCTGTAGCCGCAGCTCAAGCTGACGAACCTGCAGCATGAGCTCTTCAAACTCTTCTCGGGTGACCAGACCTAATTCTTTGTACACCCCATGGAGGGAGGAGTCTGCTTTCTTGAGCAGAGTCTGAGCCTCTTCACGACTGCGGGTCAGTAGCTTCTCCACAGTATCTCGACCCTCGTCCTTGGAGAGCTGACCTCTGCGTACCAGGTCTTCGGCCAATTCTTGTAGCCGGTCTTTGGTCAGCGCAGCCGCACCGATTCCAGCAAGAAAAGCTCTCTCCAAGATCTCGCGGATTCCCAAGGTTCCCGGCCGGCCCTGTTCGCTCTTGGAGCCGCTCTCGCTACCTTGTGCCTCTCGATCCTCAATGTTGGGTGACTCACTCATAGCGCCCCCCTAACTAGCGAGCCTGACGTTTCGGACTCTTCCGCGCAGATTTCTTTGTTTGGGTCTTACCTTTCTTTGGCCTTTGCGAAACACCGGAACGCGCCTCGCGAGCGCCACCCGCTGGCGAAACTGCGCTTGCCACAGGTTGGCTCTCCTTTGCCGTCAGAGCAACATTGTCTTCCGCTGGGAGAAGAACCGTCCCCCCCGATGCTACACCTGCCGCCGCCAGACGCTTGCGGTAGCGGGGCTCCCTCTCCTTCCACAGTACCACCAGGGGCGTGGCGACAAAGAACGATGAATAGGTGCCTGTGATCACCCCGATGGTAAGTGCGAATGCAAAGTCGTTAAGAGTCGGTCCGCCAAAGATAAGGATGGCGATGAGAGGCAGGAGAGTGGATACCGATGTGTTGATCGACCGCACCATCGTTTGCGCGATGGAGAGATCGGCCATCTCGGCGTAAGTTTCTTTTTTCATGTAGAGAGCGTTCTCTCTCATGCGGTCAAAAACCACAATCGTGTCGTGCACCGAATAGCCCAGAATGGTGAGTATTGCCGCTACAGTTGCGGTGGTGACGAGTCTATTGGTGGCGGCATAAATTCCTAGGGTTAGACCCACGTCATGGACCAAGGCGACAATGGCAGGAATGGCAAACTTGAACTCAAACCGCAGGGTGAGGTAGGCAATGATTGCCACCACAGCAATGGCTATGGCAATGAAGGTGCGGTTCCTAGTTTCTTTACTGAAACTAGCACCAACCTTCTCTACACCTATTGAGCCCTCGGCCACCCCCCATCGCCGGTCAAGTTCGGTCTGAATTTGACTCTGCTGATCCTCGCTCATGTCTTGGGCAGTGATCATGAAACCGTGCGTCCCTTCACTGCCACTCACTGACTGAACTACTGGATCCTTGACTCCAACACTAACGACTACCTCTCTTACCTGCTCAACCGTAGCCTGTTGCTCAAGACCCACCTGCATGCGGACGCCGCCGCGAAAATCGATACCGAGATCCAGTCGCACCACAAAAATGGCAATAACGGCAAAAAGCGTCACGGCGCCGATGCACCCTAAGAACCACCATTTGTACCGCATGAAGGGGAGCACCCTCATGACCGCCCCCTTTCATCCACCGAAAGACGCACAGCGCGCCGGACATGTAGGCCAAGGAGTCTGCGACTCTGAAATGGCTTGTACTCTGTAAGCAGGCTCAGAATAGAACGCGTCACTGCTACCGCTGTAAAGAAGGAAAGCGCAACTCCGACTCCGAGAGTGAGAGCAAACCCTCTCACTCCTCCGGTTGCAGCCCAAAACAGAATCACGGCGGTAATAATCGTCGTCATATTGCAGTCGAAGACGGCCCGGAAAGCCTTTGCGAAGCCAGCCGCGGTAGCCGCCCCGATACTCTTGCCAGCTGCCACCTCGTCGCGCATACGCGCAAAGATCAGCACGTTTGCATCCACCGCCATACCAATGGTGAGAATGATGCCTGCAATGCCAGGCAATGTGAGAGTGACGCCGATGCCATTTAGGATCCCCAAAAGGTAGATGCCGTAAATGATAAGCGCGATGCTCGCCACCACGCCCAAGAACCGGTAGTAGGCGATCATGAAGACCATAACGAGAATCAGACCAACAATCCCGGCGTTTAGAGCCTGGCGCAAAGCGGCCTTACCCAAAGTAGCCCCGACTGCATTCTGACTCACAGGCTCTAGCTCCACAGGAAGGGCGCCTGTCTGCAGCACCAGCGCGAGCTGTTTTGTTTCCTTAGTGGTGAACTTGCCAGTAATCTCGGCCTTTCCACCTTCGATTCGCTCAAGAACCCTGGGCGCTGACTCCACTACGCCGTCAAGTACGATAGCAAGAAGCTGGTCTTCGCCGGTGATCTGTGCAGTCTCGGCCATACGCCCAGTCACTTCAGCAAAGATCTGCGCCCCTTTGTCGTTAAACTGCATGTCGACCTTGGGATTGTCATTCCGGTCAAAACTGGCCTGCGCTCCGGTAAGCACATCCCCGGTCAGTTCCGGAGGCGAGGTGACCACAAACCACTGGTCAGTCTTATTGCCTTTCTCGGCAGGCCAATAGATGATCTTGGTGCCCGCAGGAAGTTCCTCCTGCGACGTAACCCCGGCGGCAGCCAAGGCTTCCTGCAGGCTAGCGTACGGCGTTCCAAATTTCTTGACGTCGTAAAACTCAAGAACGGCGGTCTTCCCGATCACCGCGAGAGCTTCCTCCGGGTCAGCGATACCCGGCAGTTGAACGCTGATCTTGTTAGTCCCCTGACGCTGTATCTCAGGCTCAGCCACCCCGAGCTTGTTGACGCGGTTCTGGATGATGTTTAGTGCTTGTTCCATCTGCTCGTCGGTGGCGTCTTTGGCCTCCAACAGCACAGCAAGCCCGCCCTGGAGGTCTAGACCAAGATGGGTTTTTGACAGAGGAAATGCAAAATAACAAGCTATGCCTAGCAGGATGATGGCCAGTATCAAAACGGCCAAGTCGCGCTTTTTTCTGGACAAAGGCGCCCCTTCCCTCGCGGAAAACTTGTCATTTCTCCCTTACAGCTGCGCTCCCGGATGGGCTTGGACAGTGAGGCTACTTGTCTTTTTTCCAGACGTTGTCGCTCCAGATGTCCTCGTCCGACTCGCTAGACTCTTCACTACCCTCTGGCTCTACGTCGCTGGCTGAAGGACCTTGTGAGTCTTCCTTGTTTTGCTTGCTCTTCCCGCCAAAGGGACCCTCCGGAGCCACCGCCCGAGCCTCGGCGCTATCTCTGATGATGTCGGCAATCGCTCGCCGCGACATCTTGATTGCCACACCTTTGGCAATCTCGACAACAACCAGGTTGTCCTCCACGCGCTTGACCGTGCCGTAGATGCCGGAGGTAGTCATAATCCGGTCACCTTTCTTCAAGGAGCTCAAAAGAGCCTGATGCGCCTTTCGCTGCTTTTGCTGCGGCCTAATCGCCAGAAAGTAAAAGATGGCGATAAAAGCCACAATATAGATGATCAACCAGTACGAGTTGTTGGACAACCTGTCCTCCTTACCATGTACTCCCGCCTATCCGCCCCTCAGGCGGTTGCGAAACTTCCCACGTGACGCCATATCTTACCACGCCCCCTGAGTGCCCCTTAGAAAATTTGCAAATCTGCCCTCAACTATGGCCTGACGTGCCTCCTGAACAAGCCGAGTCAAGTAGAAAAGGTTGTGCTCTGTGAGGAGAATAACTCCCAGAATCTCCTTCTGTATGACGAAGTGACGAATGGCCCCACGTGTAAACCCTGTGCAAGCCGTACAGAGACATCCTTCCTCAATAGGCGCATCTGAAAGAGCGTGCTTGGCGTTACGCAGGTTCATCCGTCCTTCTCGTGTAAACGCTGTGCCCATGCGCGCCGTCCGAGTGGGTAACACGCAGTCGAATATATCTACGCCGCGCGCAATCACCTCCAGCACACCTCGCGGATCGCCGATACCCATGAAATAGCGCAGACGGTTCTCTGGAAGCAAGCAGGTCGTAAAGTCCACTGTTTCAAGCATCGCGTCGCGGTCCTCCCCCACACTCAGACCGCCGATGGCATAGCCGGGGAACCCGATCTCCAGGATGCGTTGGGCGCTTTCTTGTCTGAGGTGGGGAAAGACGCCTCCCTGCACAATGCCCAGCAGCATCTGCGGCCCGTCTGTGCCCAGTCCGTTACGGGCAAGGTGAGCTTCCTTGCAACGCTTTGCCCAGAGAGCAGTCCTCCTGACAGCTTGGGCAACTTCATCTTCGCTGGCCGTCCCCGCTGGACATTCATCAAAGCACATCACAATGTCCGCCCCCAGAGCCGCCTGTTCGGCCATGACGCGCTCAGGAGTGAAGAACTGCCGCGACCCATCATAGACAGAACGGAACTCTACCCCCTCATCGCTTACCTTGGCGCTGTCTTTCAGTGAAAAAACCTGGTAACCGCCGCTGTCAGTAAGAAGCGGCCCCTTCCACTGCATGAACCGATGGAGTCCACCAAGTTGGCGCACAACCTCGCTGCCCGGCCTAAGAGCCAGGTGATACGTGTTCGCAAGAACTATCTGCGCCCCGACAGCCAAGAGGCGGTCAGGGGTCATGCCCTTCACAGTTCCCTTTGTGCCTACTGGCATGAAGCAAGGCGTTTGCACTATCCCCCTTGGGGTATACAAGAGACCAGCCCGGGCTCTTCCATCGCGAGCTACTACCTCGAAGGGGAAATCAGGGATCCCGTCATACGTGCGGACCCCCTGGACAGCCTCGACTCCGGAGGGGCTACGCACGCTGCCGGCCCCCAGGGGAATGTCATTTGGAGCTACCAAGCTCTCCCTCCGCCAAGCCCACTTGTTCTTGTGCTCCTTCTGCTGTTGCCCTTTCGATCATCATGGCGTCTCCGAAGCTAAAGAAACGATACCTACAAGCTATCGCCTCCGCATACGCCTGGCGGATCCTATCCTTCCCACCAAATGCCATGACCAAGGCCAGCAACGTGCTGCGGGGCAGGTGAAAGTTGGTGATAAGGGTATCCACCAACTTAAAGACGTAGCCGGGAGTTATGTAAAGATCCGTGAAGCCTTGCACTGGCTCGCCGTTGTCCGGCCTCTGAAGAATTCCCGACTCGGCAACGGTCTCGAGCACCCTTACTGCAGTTGTGCCCACAGCCACAATGCGAGAGCCGCATCTTCTTGCGTCCCTGAGTGCTCTCAAGGCCTCAGCGCTTACGTAGTAATGCTCCTTGTGAATGCGGTGTTCCTCCACCAACTCCTCGCGGATAGGAAGAAAGGTATCCAGCCCCACGTGCAGAGTAACAAAAGCAAAGCGAACCCCAAGCGCCTCCAGACGAGCAAGAAGTCGCTCAGTAAAGTGGAGCCCAGCAGTCGGGGCCGCCGCTGACCCCGGTTTTGCAGCGTAAACAGTCTGGTATAGGTTGGGATCTCCGCAGTATTCTCTGATGTAGGGCGGCAGAGGAAGTTGCCCATAAGCCTCCATGAGCGACACCATCGCTTGCCCGGGAGGCCCTTGGACCAACCACTTGCCCTCTCCTAAGCGGGCAACCAATTCCAGAGTCTCGTCGCCCGGAAGCATGAGGATGGTGCCCACCCGGAGACGGTGAGAAGGTCGAGCCAGGGCTTCCCATTGCTCCCCCGCAGGCGAAGCCGTCTGGCGCGCGGCCGAACGCGGGTTGAGAAATAGGAGCTCTACCTGGCCTCCTGTGGCCTTACGAGCAAGGACACGGGCCGGCAACACCTTGGAATCGTTGAATACCAAGGTGTCCCCGGGCTCGAGAAGCTCGGGCAGATCCGAGAAAACCAGGTGGCGTGGCGGCCCGCTAGCAGGCAGGTACATTAGGCGACACGAATCCCTCGGCTCAGCCGGGTGCTGAGCGATCAGCTCCTGGGGCAAGTCAAAATCTAGTTCACTGGTGTGCACTTTGCTCCTTTGAGCCGGTCGACCGCCGTCGGACAAGCTTCCTGGCCTTCACCGGGACGACAACGTCTCACCGGCGAGACAAGATGTGGAGTATGAGAGAGCCAATAAGGCTGACCAAGATCATGAGGCCAAACGGCACGTAGATGACAATGTTCTTGCCCCGGTAGACAAAATCACCCGGCAGCTTGGTCCAGCCAAGCTTAGCTACGAGATATAGAATGCCGCCCATAACTACCAGAGCAGCTCCGATTCCCAAAAGCAGTTTGCCTATTCCCTCAAGATTCACGGTAACGCTCCCACTCAGATACTACGCATCCGCAGTACTTCTGGCGGTACACGCCCCATTCTCGGCTGAGGCGCCGAGATTCGTAGTATAGCGATCTTAGATCCTCATAAAGAAAGGGAACTTCGTAGACCTGGGATGCCTCTGTCCCCGCTTCTTTGATCGCGTCATGGTCCTGGTAGGGACTGATGGAAAGGGTGGTGGAAAAAGCATCGGCAGCTCTGTCTCTTGCTTCTCGGGCGGCCCTAAAGAGCCTTTCCCTTATACACCAGAAACACCGCGACTTGCCCTTGTGTGAGACCTTTTTGAACCACTCCATCGGGTCGTAGTGCTCGTCAATCACAAGAGGTACCCGATGGATCTCTGCCACATCCCTGATGCCTGTGAGCCGCCGGCGATATTCCATGAGAGGGTGGATGTTTGGGTTGTAGAAGAAACCTTCGACCTCTGCGTCTCTCTCCCGCCAGAACGAGATGGTGGCGGTGGCACAAGGTCCACAACAGATGTGTAACAGGAGCTTCATCGTGCCTCGTTATTCAGCCGCGAAAGCGGATTGATAAAGAAGCAAGTCGCGCGATCAGGGAAACAGAGTGTCCAGCGTGGGCGTCCTGTCTTCCGGCGGCGCGACCCCACAGTGCTCATATCCCAATCTGGTCAGTACTCGTCCCCTCGGCGTACGCATCAAGAATCCTCTCTGCAATAAGAACGGCTCGTAGACGTCCTCGATGGTGTCTGCCTCTTCTCCCACCGCTACCGCCAGGGTGGACAGCCCCACCGGTCCGCCGTTGAACTTGTGCAAAATGACATTCAGTATCTCGCGGTCCACCCGGTCCAGTCCTTCATCGTCCACCTCAAACAGCCGAAGAGCGTCTAGCGCGATCTCGCCCGTAATCCTGCCTTCATGCCGCACTTGCGCGTAGTCACGTACTCTGCGAAGAAGCCGATTAGCAATACGTGGTGTCCCTCGTGAACGGGCGGCAATCTCTCGCGCGCCCTGGTCATCAATAGAGACCCCAAGGATCTCCGCTGAGCGCTTCACGATCAGCACTAAGTCTTCCACCGAGTAATATTCCAGACGATGGGAAAACCCAAAACGATCGCGCAACGGAGTCGTGATGAGACCGGTTCGCGTGGTAGCCCCAATAAGCGTAAACCGAGGAAGGTCTAGACGGATGGTGCGGGCGCTTGGACCTTGGCCTATTACTATGTCAATCTCGAAATCTTCCATGGCCGGGTATAGAATCTCTTCAATAGCCCGGTTCAGACGATGAATCTCATCGATGAAAAGCACATCGCCCTCTCCTAGGTGAGTCAAAATTGCGGCCATATCGGCCTTCCGCTCCAGAGCCGGTCCCGAAGTGACAACGATCTGCACGCCCATCTCCTGGGCGATTATGTGTGCAAGCGTAGTCTTTCCAAGTCCTGGCGGACCAGCCAAGAGCACGTGATCAAGCGGTTCACCCCGGGATTTGGCAGCCTGGATGAAAATCTCAAGCTGCTCTCGTAGGGCGGGCTGCCCTACAAAGGCAGCTAGACTGCGCGGCCGCAGGGTCTTCTCCAACTCAAGCTCAGCTGGAGTCTCTTCTGGGTTAGCTAATCTCGCCTTGTTATCCTTCAAGCTCACGTTCACCTACACGCGTTTAGCCAAAGCTTGGCGAACCAGATCTTCCGCGGGAAGGTCATGGTCAAGTGTAGCAAGGAGTCTCTCTGCCTCCTGCAGGTTATACCCCAACTCGACCAGAGCCGCCCGCGCTAAGGCAAACGAGCTGTCTGGATGACTAACCGAAGAAGGCACCGCCTCTCTTCCGGCGAAATCGCCAATTTTTTCGCGGAGTTCTAGCACAAGCCTCTCTGCGGTCTTCCTCCCTACGCCGGGGACAGAAGCCAAAAGGCCCACATCTTCACGAGCAATGGCCCTTTTCAGTTCTTGAACCCGCCAAGACGAAAGCACAGCCAAGGCTAACTTGGGACCTATCTTGCTCACACCTAACAGCAGGCGGAACACGTCTCTTTCTTCCACGCTCGAGAATGCGTAAAGCTGCAGCGCATCTTCTCTTACATGAAGGTGGGTGAAAATCGTCACCCGTTCACCAACCGGAGGCAAATCGCCCAAGGTGATAGCCGATGCCTCGGCCCAAAAGCCAACCCCACCCACGTCCAAGATCACCCCATCTTGGCTTTTTGCGAGTACTGTGCCTGTCAAACGATCGATCATAACGAGCCTCGCGAATTTCGCTGCACGACTGCACTCACCCGCTCGCGCAGTTTGGAGACATTCGCGTGGCAGATTGCAACTCCGAGGGCATCCGCCGCGTGATCGGGCTGAGGAGTATGGGCAAGACCGAGCAGGACCCTCACCATTTCCATTACCTGCTGCTTTCCCGCCTTCCCATACCCAACCACAGCTTGTTTGACCTGCTGTGGCGTGTATTCATACACCGCACAACCTGCCCGCGAACACGCAAGCAAGGCTACTCCTCTGGCCTCCCCGACAGCAAGCGCTGTGCGCGCATTCGCATTGAAATATAGAGTCTCCACGGCCGCAGCTTGAGGATTGTGCCGGCGGAGAACCTCCGTTATCGCCTCAAAGATCTGGGCTAGACGTTGCTCGAGAGGAAGACCCGAAGCAGTTTCGACCACGCCATATTCAAGAAGCTTAAGCCGGCTTCCCTCCACCGCTATGACTCCAAAGCCAGTCGCCGCAGTTCCTGGGTCTACACCCAGAATGATCTGGGTGGAGGGAACTTCTTTCACTGCCTCTGCCTCATTCTTACCCGGCGATTGCGCGCATGACCTCGTCGGGAATGTCGAAGTTCGAATACACCTCTTGAACGTCGTCGTATTCCTCGAGCGCGTCTAGAAGCCGTAGGGTCTTGCGAGCCTCTTCTTCAGTCTTAAGAGATACAGTGGTCTTTGGAATCATGGTAAGCTCGGCCGAAGTGTACGGAATGCCAGCCTCCTCTAGTTTCCTACGCACCTCCATGAAGTCGGCCACCGCACACCTGATCTCATAGGCGTCTCCCTCAGTGATGACATCTTCGGCCCCGGCTTCGATGGCTACGGCAATGAGAGTATCCTCGTCAACTGCGCTAGTGTCGACGAAAATCACGCCTTTCCGCTCAAACATCCAGCTCACCGAGCCATCCGTACCCAGCTTGCCCCCGCCGCGGTCGAAGATGTGGCGTATGTCGGCAGCAGTGCGGTTACGGTTGTCGCTGAGAGCCGTCACATAAACTGCCACTCCGTAAGGGCCATACCCCTCGTAGGTGAGGTATTCGTACGCTTCGGACTCATCAGCGTCTGCGCCGATTCCCTTCTTGATGGCGCGCTCAATGTTCTCCATGGGCATGTTGGCGTCTTTGGCCTTCACAATGGCCTGAGCCAAAGCGGCATTCTTCTCTGGATCACCGCCGCCCTGCCTTGCGGCAACAGTTATGGCCCGAGACAACTTACTGAAGAGCTTGCCCTTGCGAGCGTCAACTATCGCTTTCTTATGCTTAATGCCAGCCCATTTTGAATGACCGGACATGTTTTAACCTCCGCCCCAAAAGGGCCGCCACCACGGTTTTTCCTGCATCCGCAGAAGTTTAGCGAAGCCAAAACCCGGCTTCAACACGTCCCAATTACATGAGGGCTACGCCCTCAGCCAGCTAGACTCCGGAACCTTCCCGCGCAGCCTCCTGATTCGCTCGTCGTGCCGATCGCGATCGCGGCTGTACACAGCCGCCGCGAGCGCTCCCACCAACCCTATGGGACCGACAAGAGAGTGCGCGAAAAAGATGGAATCAATATCTGCATACAGGGTTACAGCGCCGCGACCAGCAAGTTCCGATAAAGAATTGTCAGTGATAATTACGACCGGAACGCCCTGCGCCACAGCTGCTTCAACAAAAGCGATGGTGACAGAGTGCGCACGCCGAAATCCCACGGCCAGCATTGCATCACCCGTTCCGAGCCGACTCAAGCGCGAGACGTGACACTCGCTCCCATCAGTGACTGCAACACAAGGGATATCTAGTAGCTCAAACAGATACGACGCGTATGACACAACCACGGCCGCTTCGTGCAAACCCACCGCTAACACCTGGCGCGCCGCAGCGAGCAGGTCTGTCGCCCGATTAAACCGTTCCAGAGTGTTCTTGCTGATAGTCTCTTCAAGACTAAGACTGTCGGTACGCAAGACCCGCGTAAGCACATCCTCTTCCAAGGGGAAACCGAGCTGGTCTTCGTGGACAGGCGGACGTACTGTGGCGCCCAAGCGGTACTCATCACGAGCAGCCTTCTGTAGGTCGGGATAACCGGCAAACCCCAGGGATTGAGCGAAGCGCACTACCGTGGAGCTAGAAGTGTTTCCTTTGCGTCCCAGCTCCTCGGCACTCATGTAGCCCACCTCTTCCAGGTGGTCAATAATGTACCGAGCTATGGCCTTCTGGTTGCGGGAGAAGCTGTCAAAGCCTTCCCGCAGCATTTCCGTTAGTCGACGCGGCCTGCTCTCGTCCAACGTCCCTCCAGCAGGACCTTAGAGTTGCAGTATTTCAAATATACAACATTCATTGCAACTGTCCTGCCTAAGGGACATTCATGCGCAATGCTTAGGGGGCGCCGGGCGACTTGTCTGTCGCCCGGCGCCCCCTTCTCACCCAGACAACCAGGTACTAGGACTCCGCAGCCTTACGAGCCTTTGCCTCTTGAATGATCTTCTCCGCCAAATGGGGCGGCACTTCTTCGTAATGGTCGAACTCCATCGTAAACGACCCGCGGCCACCCGTGATGGAACGCAGTTGAGGCGCATAGTTGAGCATCTCAGCCAAGGGGACCTGCGCTCTTATGACCTGCATCTCCCCCATTCTCTCGCTGCCTTGTGGACGGCCACGGCGGCTGGAAAGATCGCCCATAATGTCGCCCATATTCTCTTCGGGCACGATGATCTCCACATTCATGACTGGCTCAAGTAGCACAGGGTCAGCCTTTGCCATGGCGTTGTTCCAAGCCAGTGAGCCAGCGAGCTTGAAGGCAAGCTCCGAAGAGTCCACCGGATGGTAGGAACCATCGTAGAGCCTGACCTTAACGTCCACAACCGGGTAGCCGGCCAAAATACCATGCTCCATGGCCTCTAAAATGCCCTTCTCCACTGCAGGGATGAAGTTGCGAGGAATTGCCCCACCAAAGATGGCATCCTCGAACTGATAACCAGCGCCTCGCGGCAGAGGCTCGATCTCTATCCAGCAGTCGCCAAACTGACCTCGCCCACCGGTCTGCTTCTTGTGTCTCCCTTGAGCGGAGGCCTTCTTGCGAATCGTCTCTCGATACGGCACCTGTGGGGGATGTAGCTCAACCTCAACCCCAAAGCGCCGCTTGAGCTTTTCCAAAATGACCTCAACATGAACTTGACTTGTACCGGAGATGAGCATCTCCTTGGTCTGTTGATCAAAGCGAACTTCGATAGCGGGATCTTCTTCGCTCAAGCGCTTAAGTCCATTACTAACCTTCTCTTCGTCGCCTCTGCTCTTGGGCGTGATGGCGAACGAAATAGCCGGCGGTGGGAACTCGTAGCGAGGAAAGCGCAGCGGCCTTGAAGGATCGCAGAGCGTGTCGCCCGTCCCTGTGTCCTTTAGCTTGGCTACCGCCACAATATCCCCCGCTCCCGCTTCTTCGATGGGCTTTGTCTCTTTACCCACCATAAGAAGTATGTTGCCTGTGCGCTCCTTGTCATTGGTGCGTATGTTGAGCAGCTGCGTATCGGTGGCTATCTTCCCCGAGAAGATACGAATCAGATTTACTCGGCCAGAAAACTGGTCGTAAATGGTCTTGAAGACGAACACAGCGGTCGGAGCGCTGTGATCAGGCGTCACCTTGATCTCTTCAGCCCCGTCTGCACCGGCATAGGCCACCCGCGGCGGGAACTCTGCCGGAGAGGGGCCGAGCAAGATAAGCTCAAGAAGGCGGTCAGACCCGATATTCTTGGTCGAACAGACAGGAATGATCGGAGCTATGAGCCCCTGAAGCACAGCCGCCCTGAATGCCCGGGCAAACTCCTCCTCGGATATCTCGTTTCCTTCCAAGTACTTTTCGAGGAGCGAGTCGTCAGCCTCCACAACCTTCTCAATCAAGGCCTCTCGCGCCTGTTCGGCAGCCTCCCGGAACTCTTCGGGAATCACTCCTTCTGTTCCCTTCCCGCTGGTTCCCGAATACTCGTAAGCCTTGCGGGTAATAACGTCCACCACACCCTTAAACCCCTGCTCTTGCCCAATCGGGATAGCCACCGGGACCGCTTCGTCACCTAGCCGAGACTTGATAGCCTCTACAACCTCCTCAAAATATGCTCGCTCCCGGTCCATCATGTTCACTGCCAACACCCGGGCGAGCCGGAGGTCCGTAGCCCGCTTCCAAAGCCTCTCGGTCTGAACCTCGACCTTGCTAACTCCGTTAACCACAACTAGAGCAATCTCAACCACCGGCAAGGCGGCAAACGCCTCGTTTATGAATGACGCCTCTCCGGGGGTGTCGATGAGATTGACCTTATGACCGCGCCAGAAAACGTGACCGAGGCCCATAGAGATGGTCATCTGTCGCTTAATCTCGTCCTCGTCGTGGTCCATGCTGGTGGTGCCATCTACCACAGACCCAAGACGATTCTTCGCCCCGGTCGTAAACAGCAATGCCTCAACGAGTGAGGTCTTTCCTGCTCCGCGGTGTCCAACTACTGCGACATTCCGTATGTTGGCCGGGTCTGCCAGCGCCATGACTCCTCCTACCCTCAGCCCTACACGCTATTTTTCCATCTAGGCCGTTAAGGCCTGACAAGTAAAGGACGCCGCCTCCCGGCAGCGCCCTATAGCTTAAACTCTTTCCACCCCTACCGCTGCATCAGCTAGCGCCAGCGTGCGCCGACGCGAGCTGATATCTCAGCCACTCATCCACCTATCTTGAGCTGATAGCGGCGATCCTTCCGAATCCAGTTAAGAGCCCCCACGCAGACCGGGAAAATCTCAAGAGCTCCGTCCTTGGCCTCAATGCGAATCAGCTCATAGTCGCGATAGTAAACCTTGGCTGGCCCCGAAATGCTCTGTATTGTCGTGGTGCGCATGCTGTCGTCGGCAGACTGTATCGGGCTAATCAAACTAACTAGTACTTCTCCCTCTTGCACCACAATCTGCATACGTCCTCGCCTTCAGCTGGAGCCTTGTTCCCCGGAGGTACCCAAACTACTCTTCTTCTGTCTTTATGACTTGACGTCCCTTGTACGTGCCGCAGTTAGGACAGACCCGGTGCGGCAACTTGGGACTATGGCATTGGGGACAGAGAATAAACCGGGGAGCTTCGCAAGCATGAGTGGCCCGCCGTGAATCTCGGCGAGCACGCGATGTCTTTCTCTTAGGTACACCCATCTCTTACCTTTCTCTCTTTCCGCAGAAAACCTAGCGTTTTTACCTTATTGTGCGCAAGATTTCAAGCTTCCCGGTCCTCGTGCAAGCCAAGCTCTAGCAAGCGCGCCCACCGCACATCAATAACTTCGTGCTCGCATAGGCATGGTCCCTGATTTAGATCATGTCCGCAGTGCGGACAAAGCCCCCTGCATTCAGGCGAGCACAGCACGTGCTGTGGTACTGCTAAGACCACCGCCTCGCGAGCGAGACCAGCCACGTCAACGATCAGCCCCTGAATGAAGGCGCTCAATTCCGACTCAGGCCAGCCGTCCTTAGCGGAGGGAGCAAATTCCTGCTGAGTCACTTGCACATCAAAAACCGTCTCGTGCAGGCAGCGCATGCAGGGACCGTAGACAGTTGCTTCAGCGGTCACATTGACAAGAAAACCGCCCACTACCCGTTCAATATCCAAGGTGACGCCATCATGCAGCAGGACCTGATAGTCAACGCCACCCTGAACCACCGGAGCAATATCGAGAAAATACGTCTGCTCGAAGTGCTCTCCGGTTCTGAGACACAGATCACTTAGATTTAGAAACACTTCTCTCCCTACGTACGTTCCCTATTTGCCGCTTGACCAGCGCGCAGACGCTCGCGACCGCGCTGCACCGCGGCAAGGAACTTATCCAAATTCATTTCGAGCGTTCTTAGAATTTCGTCTGCGTAGTCCTCTGCGCCGAGTCTTATCTCCCTTTCCCGAGCTTCAGCCGCGCGGATGATTTCCTCAGCTTGACGCTGCGCCCGCTTGACTATTTCTTGCTCGCTCGCCAGGCGCGCAGCCTCTTCTCTTGCTTCGGCCAGAATGCGCTCTGCTTCTTCTTTAGCTTCCTGGAGCATCTCCTGACGCTCCTTTACAATCCAGCGCGCTTGCTTGATCTCCTCCGGGATAGTAGCTCGCATCTGATCCAGCAAGTCGTAGATCTCATCCCGGTTGATCATAACCTTGTCAGTCATCGGGAAGGTGCTCGCGCTGTGGACAAGGTCGTCCAGCTTGTCGATCAGAACCAGAACATCCATCCTCAGGCCTCCGCGGATCCGTACATCTCAGCAAAGCGACGCTCTACTACTTCCGGAACCAGATCGCTGACGCACCCGCCGTACTTCGCGATTTCCTTCACCCCACTAGAACTCAAGAAGGAATACTCGGGAGACGCCATAAGGTACATCGTCTCCAGTTCTGGGTCTAGTTTTCGGTTGAGCTGCGCCATTTGGAATTCGTATTCAAAATCGGTCATGGCGCGCAGGCCCTTGACCAAGACGCTCGCCCCCACTTCGCGGGCAAGCTTGACCAGCAAGCCCCGCAGCACAACCACCCTTACGTTCGGCAAATGCTTGGTTGATTCCTCTAGAAAATACAGCCGGTCTTCCAGGCTGAACAGAGTGGTCTTGCGGTAGGGATCATCCACTACCGCCACTACCACCTGGTCAAAAATCGCGCTGCACCGCGTGATCACATCGAGATGACCAACAGTCACTGGGTCATATGTGCCGGGACACAGTGCCGTTTTCACACACCACTCCTTCCAAACCGAATCATGGTGACCCTGGTGCTGCCGTATATGCGGTCAAAGACAGGAGTCCCCCCCATTGTGGGCCGCAACGCACGATCGCTTTCCACGACCACGAGCCCATTTGCCGAAAGCAGTGCAGGCAGAAACGGCGAAAGCGTCTTTTCCACCTGGTCAAGCATTCTATAGGGTGGATCAATAAACAGCAAATCGAACTCCTCCTGTCTTTGCAGCAAAGCTCTTACAGCATCATGATACCCCACTACCAAAAGCTGAGATTTTTCTTGGAACCCCAGCATCCATATGTTCTCTCTAAGAACATCGGCCACTCTCGGATCTGCCTCTACAAATACTGAGCGGGCGGCCCCACGGGACAAAGCCTCCAATCCGAGGGCCCCGGTGCCGGCAAACAAGTCCAAAACAGACAAGCCCGTCACCGAGCCAAGAACATCAAAAATAGCCTCTCTTACTTTCTCGCTAGTCGGCCTAACTCCTCCGCCAGGTACTTTAAGGCGGTGGCCTTTACGCAGTCCCGCCACAATCCGTATCCTACCAGGGGCACGCGCGCTCATACGCGTTCCATCCAGGCGATCTTCTCCCCAAATCTGTTCTTAGCCGCCTCTAAAAGCTGCTCAAGCCTTGTTTGCCAACCGGGCTCTCCACTTCGAGCCAGCAACCTTACCGCTTCTACACGTGCTTCCTCAAGCAGCTGCCGGTCTCTAATAAGCGAAGCGACCTCCAAGTCGCCCATTCCCGATTGCCGTTCGCCAAAGAGTTGGCCCTCGCCCCGCGCCAGGAGGTCGGCTTCCGCTAAAGCAAAACCATTGCTTGTGCGGGCGAAGAGAGCAAGCCGCTCCAAAGCTGGATCGTCGTCATCCTCAATAAGAAGGAAACAGTACGATTGCTCAGCCCCCCGTCCAACTCGCCCCCGCAGCTGATGAAGTTGAGATAGTCCAAAACGTCTTGCCCCCATTATTACCATGCAGGTCGCGTTCGGCACGTCGACCCCCACCTCGATCACCGAGGTACTTACCAGCACATCCGCTTGCCCCTGAGCAAATGAAGCCATCACCGAAGCCTTTTCGGCGGCAGGGAGTTGGCCGTGGAGCAAGAGAAGGCGAAAGCCATCCAATTCTCCGTGAGAAAGCTCCTCAAAGGTCTTGCAGGCTGAGGCAGCTTGAAGCGATTCGCTTTCTTCGATAAGCGGGCACACCACATAGGCTTGCCGACCAGCCCGCAGCTCCCTGCGCACAAACTCCCACATACGCGCTTCAGACGTCGGGAAGACCAGCCTAGTACGGACTGGGATGCGGCCCGAAGGCATCTCGTCAAGTACACTTACGTCCAGGTCACCGTAAATGGTTAAGCTCAGAGTCCGGGGTATGGGAGTAGCTGACATGTGCAAGGTGTGAGGCCAAAAACCAGAGGTTGCCTCAGAGGCGACTATGGCCTCTCGCTGTCTCACTCCGAACCGATGCTGTTCATCGACCACAACCACCCGCAGATCACGAAACTGTACACCCTCTTGGATGAGAGCATGAGTGCCCACCACAATGTCTAATTCACCTTGAGAAAGAGCTGTTAGGACCGCCTTCCTTTCGTTGGTCGACTGCCCGCCCTTTAATAACCCCACTCTCACCCCGAGAGAGCACAGCTGTTCTGTTAGGCGCACAAAATGCTGCTCAGCCAGGACCTCCGTGGGAGCCATCAGCGCCCCTTGTGCTCCTTGCTCGACTGCACGCAATAGGCAATACGTCGCCACCATCGTCTTTCCAGACCCTACATCGCCGTGCAACAGCCTGCACATCGGCACGTCCCGCCCTAAATCCCGGTCAATCTCCGCAATCGCCCGCAGTTGAGCCCTGGTCGGAGTGTATGGAAGGCTGGCCAGAAACTGGCGGGCAAGACCACGACTCGCTCCCAAAGGGCGAGCCCTTCTTCGACTTTGTTTGAGCCTTCGCTGCTCCAGCACCGCAAGTTGCAGCAACAAGAGCTCTTCGAACGCTAAACGCTCGCGCGCGCGTTTTGCCTCGTCGAGGCTGGTGGGAAAGTGGCAGGCAAGAATAGCTTCCTTCTTTCCCGGATAACGCCGTTTTGCTAGCAAAAAGGCGGGGAGCGGGTCGGTTAGATGGGCAGCCTCACGCGCCGCCTCATGCACCAGGGTACGAATGAGCCGGACACTGACATCGGCCGTACTTGGATACACTGGGATGAGGCCGAGCACATGGCGACTCTTACCGTCCTCGCTCAGAACCTCATGAGTACGGACCAAGAACATGGGCATTCCTCGTCGCCGGCGCAAAACTCCTCGAATTAAAAGTTCGGGCTTCTCTTTGAAGACTTCCTCAAGGTATGTCTGGTTATACCAAATGGCAACAAGACTTCCCGTGTCGTCTGCCACCAGAGCTTCGAGAGCCCTTACTCCCCGACGAGCGGTTTCTCGCACCGTAAACGACTGCACTCTGACTTTAAGAGCACACTCTTCGCCGAAAGAGACGCTTGCTACGGGGACGAGTCGCGATGGTGACTCGTGTCTGAACGGGAGGTACAGCAAGAGATCGCCTACCGTCTGTATCCCAAGCCGTCCCAACTTACGCTCAGTACGCGCGCCAACGCCGCGAAGTGTGCGGACAGGCTCTTGTAGGCGAGATGGGCTAATGCCTGCCTTAGTCGTCTTGGGAAGGTCCAGAACTTGGTCAGCCTGGCTAGTCCCGCTCCCAAGGGGGTAGCGAAGCATACCCCGCATGTATTTGCTCATTCTTGAATAAAAGAAAGGGATACTGCCTTGGGTCCTACGTAGGTACCGATAACCGCCCCCACCACGCTGGTCAAACGAATGTGGACTTCCCGCTCCGTGACAGCCTCTACAAGCTCCCTAAGCTGTGTCACCACCGGCTCGTTTAGACCGTGTGACAAACTGGCGTATATTGGGCGCCCAGACACCGTGTTGGCAATCATGCCCTCGACCATCGCCTCCAGGGCCTGACGAACGCCGCGCACCTTCTTGTACACATCGATTACGCCCTCTTCGATGATGAGCACCGGCTTGATGTTGAGGAGAGTTCCTACCAGATGAGCGGCTCGCCCTATCCGGCCCCCCTTGTAAAGCTGGTCAAGAGTGGTGGGAAGAAAGTAGAAGACCTTGTTTTTCAAGAAATGCTGGATATATGCCTCAAACTCTTCTTCTTCTACCCCCCGATCAACCCTTTCCAACATTCGATCGACTAACAACGAAATCCCCCCGGTGGCAAGCTGAGAGTCCACCACGCGCACTCCACCAACCTGCTCTGCAGCGGCTTCAGCACTGAGGCATGTCCCGCTAAACTTGCTGCTTAGGTGGACAGAGTACACGCGCTCATACTTCTCGCGCAGCTTCTTAAAATGCTCGACAAAAACACCTGTGGACGGTTGCGAAGTCCGTGGTAACTCAGGAGCCCTAGCCAGACGCTCGTAAAACTCTTCAGGCTTGAGGTCTACCCAGTCAAGAAAGCTTTCGTCTCCAAAGTAGACAGTGAGCGGCACCATCGTGATATTCGGATCTTGCGCCAGATAGTCGGGCAGATCCGCCGTTGAGTCTACTACTATGGCCGTAGTTTCGCGGTTGATGATCACCTGTTTCCCTCCTCCCCCAAATGGCGCTTTCCCAGAGCGCTACTCGGCCGCCAAGAGAAGCGGGTAGTAAGGCTGGCCGCCCTCGTGAACTTCGACGTCCACTTCAGGATGACGGGCGCAGGCTTTTTCCACAACCTGGGCGGCCAACTGGGCGTCTTCGCCCTCACCCACCAGTACAGTCAGAGCCTCTTTGGTGCCATCGAGAAGCCGGTCGACCACCTGTTCAACTACGTGTTCCAAGTCTGACGAAGCCGCCACCACCTGCCCCTCGACCAGCCCAATACAATCACCCGCCTTGACCGATATCCCATCAATCTGGGTAGCCCGCACCGCCCGTGTTATCTCGGCGGATACCACGTTCTCGAGGGCCTCGCTCATCGCCCTAGCGTTCTCGGCTCCCCCCTTGCGTCGGTCATACGCTACTGCAGCGGCAAGCCCAGCCTGAATAGAAGAACTCAGCACCACGTGGATCTCGCGATCAACCAGATTAGCTGTCTGCTCTGCTGTCATGATCACATTCTTGTTGTTGGGAAGAATTACAACTGCCGGAGCCGTGGCCAGCTCGACAGCCTTGAGCAGCTCCTCAGCTGAAGGGTTCATGGTTTGGCCGCCATCCACAATCAAATCAACCCCAAGACTACGAAAGAGAGCTTTGTTCCCCTCACCAGCAACTACCGCCACAACCTGAGTGAGCACTGCTCCCTGGTCCACGTATCCGATTTCGCTTGGCTTTGTCCCTCCAGACTGCCCTGCAAGACGAGCGGTCCTTGCTGCGGTTTGTTCCTTCATGTTATCGATCTCAATTTCAGTAAGCACCCCAATGGCAGTGGCCATCGAAAGTACTTCTCCCGGAGAGTCAGTATGAATATGAACCTTGAGACGGGAGGAATCCCCCACCACTAAGAGGCTGTCGCCTAGGGAAGAAAGCCTTTGTTCCAGATCAGAAGCAGACAAGTTTTGGCCCGAAAGGAGAAAGCTGGTGCAATAAGTGAACTTGCTAAGGACGGACGCCTCTTCCTGTTCTTCAACGGCCCCGGCCGTGTAAAGTGCGGGCTCAGGTGTAACACGGGTGGCGATGGGAGTCTCCCATTCGGCACACCCCGAGGCGGCTCCTTCGACCAGCACCACCAATCCATAGCCCCCGGCGTCCACCACTCCGGCATCGGCAAGCACCTTGAGCAAAGTCGGGGTGCGCTGAACGCTCTCCCACCCCGCGTTAATGACATGGTCCATGAAGGGGCCAAACCCACGTCCGCGTGGAGCCTCGGTGGCGGCCCGAGCCATGTCTTTGATAACCGTGAGCATGGTGCCCTCTACCGGCCTTCTCACGGCGCGATAGGCGGTATCGCTCGCGTTCTTAAGCGCTGCAACAAGGCGGTCAATTGTAATAAGCCCTGGCTGCGCAAGCGTTTCCATCGCCCCGCGGACAATTTGCGATAGGATGACGCCACTGTTGCCCCTGGCTCCCATGAGAGCGGCCTGCGCAATGGCCGAGCATAGATCCTTGCCCTCCAAGGTGGGCGGAAGCTTGGCCATTGCGTCGAGCATAGCTCGCACCGTAAGAGCAAGGTTGGTGCCCGTGTCGCCATCGGGCACAGGGTAAACGTTAAGGTCGTTAATCTCCTGCTTTCGCTGCTCAATAGCTTGGAAGCCGGCCATTAGCAAAGACCGAGCCAAAGACACGGTTAAAGTCGCTCCCTTATCTCCCACTGGCCCGGACTCCTTGCACATAGATCTCAAGCGAGGTAACAGGCCGCCCCAGCATCTTCTCGACGTTGTACATGACTTGGGAGCGCACGTTGCCGGCTACCTCAGCCACGTTTAGACCATGTTCCACAATAATGTAGAGGCGGATCCGAAGATCTTCCGATCCCTGCTCCACCTTGATCCCTTGATGAAGCCTATCTCTTGCAAGCAGAGCCGCTACCCCTCGCCGAAGGCTAGGGGAGGCCATTCCGACAACTCCGTAGCACTCAAGCACTGTCAAACCGACAATGTCACTGATCGCGCGGTCAGTAATCACAGTTCGGCCGCTTGACCGTTTCTCATCATCTTGTGTGCTCATTTCCCCTTCTCCGCTCGTGGCTAAGCGTGTTCAGGTATTCTATCGTACGTTGACGACGTGCCGAAACCCCTGCCTGTCCCCCTTGTCGAGAGCCCCTGCTTTCGGCATACTATGCCGTCCGTGAGGTTACGCCCGAAACAAAAGGTAGCAAGACATGTCCAAAGTCTGCGCGATCTGCGGTAAGAAGCCAAGTTTTGGCAACAACAGAAGTCATTCCATGCGCGCCACCCCAAGACGGTGGAATCCGAACGTTCAGAAGGTTCGCGTCGTGGTCGGCGGGGAGTCTGTGCGTGCATACGTGTGCGCCAAGTGCCTCAAGGCTAACAAGGTACAGAAGATCGCCTAAAACAAAGGCCCGTTTTCTTGAAGCCGCGGCATAGTAAGCCGCGGCTTCCCACATACCCTTAGCCCAAAGCTAATCAGCCGGAAGCTGCCCCACATTGTGAGTTGTGACAATTCTTCTACTGGCTTAGAGCCCGAGCCAGGTTAGCCATCTCTAGAGCCGAAAGCGCCGCATCCCAGCCTTTGTTTCCGGCCTTGGTTCCAGCCCGCTCCACGGCCTGCTCAATAGTGTCCGTGGTGAGAACCCCAAAAGCTATTGGAAGGCCGGTCTCGAGCATCACATGAGCCACACCCTTGGCTACCTCGGCCGCAACATACTCAAAATGAGGCGTGGAGCCTCTTATCACCGCTCCTAAGCAGATGACCGCGTCGTACTTCCCGGTCTGCGCCATCTTCTTGGCGATCAGAGGAATTTCCATAGACCCGGGCACCCAGGCTACCTCCACGTCTTTGGCCTCAACTCCATGGCGGGCCAGGCAGTCTTTAGCCCCAGCAAGGAGGCGGCTAGTTATGAATTCGTTAAACCGACTCACCACTACCCCAAAACGGAGACCCTGTCCGTTCAGGTGGCCCTGGAATACCCGTCCGCATTCATTCGTCGTCATCTTGTCCGTCCTTTCCTTCCCCGGAGAAGTACTGCAGACCCTGGTGGTGCAAGATATGGCCTAGCTTCTCTTTCTTGGTGAGAAGATAATGGAGATTCTCAGCTGTTGGCTCTACTTCAAGAGGAACCCGCTCCACGATGGTGAGCCCATAGCCTTCAAGGCCAACGATCTTGCGCGGGTTGTTGGTAATTAGTCGGATGGAAGTGAGGCCAAGGTCGCTCAGAATCTGAGCGCCGGTACCGTAGTCGCGCATATCAGGGGGAAATCCAAGCTCCAAATTTGCTTCGACTGTGTCGCGCCCTTGTTCCTGTAGTTCGTAAGCCCGCAGCTTGTTCAGCAATCCGATGCCGCGGCCCTCTTGAGACATGTACAACAACACTCCTTCGCCCGCGCGTTCGATCATGCGCAACGCAGCCTCTAGCTGATCCCCGCAGTCACAGCGCAGAGAGTGAAACACGTCACCGGTAAGGCACTCCGAATGGACGCGGACAAGAACGCCCTCCTTGCCGGCTACGTCCCCCTTGACCAAGGCAAGGTGCTGCTCGCCGTCTATCAGACTTTCATATCCGTAGGCCACAAACTCACCAAACCTCGTCGGCAAACGCACGGACGCCACTTGCCGCACTAGCTTCTCTGTTCGACGACGGTACCGGATGAGATCAGCCACTGTGATCATCTTGAGCCCGTGCTGTTGACAGAACTTGATGAGATCCGGTACCCGGGCCATGGTGCCATCGTCGTTCATGATTTCGCATATCACTCCTGCGGGGATAAGCCCGGCAAGTCGAGCCAGATCTACAGCCGCCTCGGTTTGGCCAGCGCGGGTGAGCACCCCGCCAGGCCGCGCCACCAGCGGGAAGACATGCCCTGGCTTCACGATGTCGTTGGCCGTGCTTGCCGGATCGATAGCCACCTGTATGGTTCTAGCCCGGTCGGCTGCCGAAATACCGGTGGTCACGCCATGACGAGCCTCGATTGAAACAGTAAAGGCCGTGCCAAACCGCGATTGATTATCACGAGCCATAGGATACAAACGTAGAGCTTGCGCTCTTTCTTCGGTAATGGCGAGACAAATAAGGCCCCGACCATATTTGGCCATGAAATTGATGGCCTCGGGGGTGACAAACTGCGCCGCCATGGTAAGGTCACCCTCGTTCTCTCGGTCGGGGTCGTCAACGACCACTACCATGCGACCAGCTCTGATTTCCTCCAAAGCCTCTTCGATAGTGGCAAATACTTTCTGCTCATTCATAGAAACCCCTGTCTTCTTAGCAACTCTTCAGTGAGTCCACCGCTCTCAACAGACCGTGCGACTCCAGCACTGTCATGGAATCTAAGAGCACGCTGGACGTAGCGCGCAAGCACATCGGCCTCCAGGTTTACGCGCACGCCCTCCCGTACCGCGCGAAGACTGGTTTCGGCTAGTGTGAAGGGAATGATCCCCACAGTAAAAGCATCATCGCGCACGTCCACAACTGTGAGAGAGATTCCGTCAACAGCGATAGATCCTTTGGGAGCCACGCAGGCCTTGATCTCCTCCGGAAGAGAAAAGGTTATTTCCCACGCCGGACCGCCACGTTGCACAGCAAGCACTTCCGCAACGGCATCAACATGGCCTAACACCAGATGCCCGCCTAGCCGGTCCCCTAGAGCTAGAGCCCTCTCCAGATTGACAAGCCGACCTGGTGTTGCTTCGCCAAGAGTGGTACGCGTGAGCGTCTCGGGCATGCAATCCACCGTGAATTGTCCCGGGCCAATGTCTACCACGGTCAAACAGGCCCCGCTCACCGCAATTGAGTCACCGAGACGAGTCCCGTCCAGTACTTTACGTGCGGAAATCGTGAGCCTACCCCCCGCGCCCCGCCGCTCCAATCGCCTGACGACTCCAACTTCTTCGATGATGCCTGTAAACACCGACAGCCTTTTCCTAGTACGGTTCTCGCATGTATCCGGTTATCAACACGTCGGACCCGATAAGCTCCACGGATGTCTCTTGAAGCACTCGGGCTTCCGCCATCGTCGCTACCCCGGGGCCGACCACGGGGCAGTAGCAACTTGTGCCAGAAGTGATCTTGGCACAAACAAAGGCAGCCACCTTGTCAATGTGGCCGGTCCGCCACCATGCCCCCGCGAGACGCGGTCCCCCTTCCAGCAGCACATACCTTACCCCTCGCGAGCCGAGCTCACTTAGGACAGCCTCGGGATCCAGGCCTCCTTGTTCGTCCTCCTCTACCGCCACAGTCTCCACTCCCCAACTTTCTACCTGACGGCGTTTTTCGGGGGAGACGCTCCGGCCGCACACAGCAAGAACGGGGCCCTCATCTACGGTGCGCACGAGCGTACTTTGTGGAGTGAGAGGCAGCTCTCTACCCACCACTACGCGCATGGGCTGGCGCTGGCAGGGTGCCTCTCGTGCGGTTAGATGCGGGTCATCCCTCATGACAGTGCCAGCCCCCACTACCACGGCATCACTCCACGCCCTGAGGCGATGTACAACTGCTCGGCTCTCCGGACTCGAAACCCAGCGCGAATCGCCGCTGTCAGTGGCAAGTCGTCCGTCCAGAGTCATCGCGTACTTATAGGTGACAAAAGGCACTCCAGTGAGAACAAACTTACGCATTCCCTCGTTCTGACGCTTGATGCGGTGTGCAAGCTCGCCGCTCGCCAAGTCGACTTGAACGTTGGCGCTCCGCAACAAGTCAATCCCCTTCCCGTTTACAGCCGGCGAAGGGTCAATCGCCCCGACTACGACACGCGCAAAGCCCGCCGCGAGCACGGCATCCGTACAGGGAGGCGTCCTTCCCCAGACACAGCACGGCTCCAACGTTACGTATAGAGTGGCGCCTGCGCAGAGCTCCCTAGCGTCCCGCCCCCATCGGTCTATCCAACCTTCGGATGATTTCCCAGCACGACGCAGGGCATCCCGAAGAGCTGCTACCTCAGCGTGATCACACCCAGGCCCAACGTGATAGCCCTCGCCCAAAACCCTGCCCTGCGAAACGATGACCGCCCCCACCAGGGGGTTTGGACTTGTGAGCCCCCTGGCTCTTTCGGCTAGGGCCATTGCCCACTCAAGATGACTGTTGTCGGTTCTAGAAAGCGCCAAAATAAAAACCCCTCAGGCTAACGTGGCCCAGGGGTCATGTCGGGCAGGAACCTTCGGTTGGTACCTGCTAGGCCTTCTCCCGTCCAGACTTTAACTGTCGGCCCAGGTATTCCACCTGGTCTGCCCCTGCCGGGGCTCGCGGGCTTTCACCGCCGGTAGGGAATCTCACCCGACCCCGAAGACCACACGTGTTTCTAGCCGCGCAAGGTCGCCACCTAGCGCTGTAGGGGACAATCTAGCACACCTGGCCTGCTGCGACCATGAGGTCTTGCAGGCGGCGCGCCTGGCCCGCAGGGTCAGGCGCGCCGAAAACGGCCGCCCCAGCGACGAGCCAATTGGCTCCACTACGCACAACACGGGCCAGGGTGCTCTCGTTTATCCCTCCGTCAATCTCGATTCCAGCTGAATCAGGCAGCATGGCCCGGATTTGCGGAACCCGCGCCAAAGCGCTTTCAATCAGCTTCTGCCCACCAAATCCCGGGTTTACCGTCATGACCAGGACAAAATCAAGATATGAGGCAACTTCCTCAACAACCCCAAGACTCGTTCCCGGATTAATCGCAAGTCCTGCAGCAGCCCCAAGACGCTTGATGCTCGTGAGGGCGTGATAAAGACATGGGCAACTCTCCGCGTGCACACTTAGAGCATCTGCCCCCGCCTCCACAAACTCGCGCAGATAACGCTCCGGACGCTCAATCATCAAGTGAACAGAAAGAAAGCCCCCTCGAGCGCGCACGAGGGGAGAGATAGACCTAACAACCGGAGGACCCACGGTGATGTTAGGGACAAAATGTCCATCCATAACGTCCACGTGAATGCCTTTGACTCCTGCCTCCATCACCGCCGCGATTTCCTCACCGAGACGAGAAAAGTCGGCAGACAGGATTGACGGCAAGAGGTGAAGTTCCCTTAGCGTTTCTTGTGCGACTCCCATCCTCGCCCTGCGCTTCTAAACATCTCCGCAGCTTCCGCAGTCGGGCGGCGCAGCCGCTGTCGGATCAGCCGCCAAGCGGTGGCCGTAGCCCCGCAGAAACTCAGCCGCGCTCATCCGCTTCCTGTGATTGGGCTGTACCTCGAGCACCTCTATGACGCCTTGTGCGCAGCCTAGAAATAGCCGGTCGTCTGCTACACACAGCCTGCCCGGCACACCTGCTACTGCGCCAGCTACCGGCGGAACCGGATCAAGCCCGTCCTCTCCATAGGGCCACGTACGCCAAATCTTGACCCCCACACCTCCTAGAACAGCCCTTGCACCCACTCGGGGGGAAAGCGAACGTATCTGGTTGTGTACCACTCGTGCTCCAGCCCCCACCCGTAGCACACAGTCCGCCGAAGTCAGCTTTGCAGCATACGATGAGGGTCCCTCTTGCTCCCGCCAGGAAACTGTCCCATCTTCCAGCCCAGTCAAAACCTGGTGCATACCGACCGCTCCCAACAGCGCCAGAATGCGGGCTAACGACCCAGCATCATCTCGCAGATTGATGGAGACCGCGGTCTGGAGAGCAATGGGGCCTTGGTCAAGCTCCTTGGTTATACGCATCACCGTGATGCCCGTGCGCTCTTCGCCAGCGGCAAGCGCACGTTCAATAGGCGCCGCCCCGCGGTAGGCCGGAAGAAGAGAAGCGTGGATATTCAGACAGAGCAAAGACTCAAGAAGACACGCCCCCAGCATCTGGCCAAAAGATGCAACCACCAGAGCCGATACCCCCGCCCCCTGGAGTTCACGCAAAACCTCAGGAGCGTTAATGTCAAATACTTCCATGCAGGGAACCCCCAGGTCGGCCGCCTTTAGTGCAGCCGGAGAGGGCACTGGGCGAAGGCCGCGACCGCGGGGCCGAGTAGGCTGTGACAGCACTACCACAGGCCGCCGGCCGAGATCACATAGGTCCGACAGAACCCAGGCTGCAAACTGTGGAGTTCCTGCAAAGGCGAACTTCACGTTCCCAAGTCAAACGTGCGCTCGCGTAGCTCACGTAGCGCCCGGAGCCGCTCTTCGGGAGTGGTGCGATCCAGGATTAGTCGACCGTCGAGGTGATCGACCTCATGCTGAATGATGCGCGCCGCCAGGCCGCTTAAATGGACAGTGAACGAACGGCCTTTTAGATCTTGTGCTTCCACGATTACCTCTTCAGCCCGAGGCACCTCAACAGTCACTCCAGGAACAGACAAGCATCCTTCTGTGTCAGTAACCATCGATTCCGAGGTCTTCAAGATCACTGGGTTTACAAAGACGTTGAGGTCCTCTTCTGCTTCGGGAAGCTTCCACACGATAATCCTGCTAAGTACTCCGATCTGGTTGGCTGCCAGCCCTACCCCGTCCTCTTGCTCCATGGTAGAAGCCATCACCTTGGCCAAGCGCTCCAGACGTTCGTCAAACTCTGCAACCGGACGAGCTGGCTGCCGAAGCACAGGGTCTCCAAAAATCCTTAGCTGCGCAAGATTCTCGGCTTGAAATCTGCCAGTGCTCTCTATTCTTAACTTTGCACCCTTATTACCCACCGTAACCTCACGGCCGCGCTTTCATGACCCGCACGGAAATTCCGCTTTTTACAGGAAAGACTGGGGATCAACGTCAACCGTCAATGACACCCCCCGTTGACGGTAAGCGTCTTCGAGTCCCCTCACTATCCACCCAACGAGACGTCGTGCTCTTGAACCGTCACGCGCAGCTACAATGACCTGCCAACGCGCCACGCCTTTAAGGCTAGGAAGACGCGCAGGCCCCCGGATTTCCGTTGGCCCGAGATGCCTACCCAGTCTTTCCACCAAATACCGAGCTCCCGCCTCGGCTCGTCGGGGATCTTTGGCTGCTGCAACCAAACGGACTAGCTCTGCGAAAGGCGGATACCCCAGCCTCCGACGGAGATCAAGCTCCGTTTTGTAGAAAGCAGCCTCGTCCCGAGCAAGCGCCATTCTAATACACGGCGCATCTGGATTCCAGGTTTGCACGAGAACACGTCCGGGAAGGTTTGCTCGCCCAGCCCGACCAGCGACCTGGGTAAGCAGCTGGAAGGTGCGCTCCGCTGCCCGGAAGTCTGGAACATAAAGCCCAGTATCCGCATCAGCGACTACAACCAGAGTGACGGCCGGAAAATCGTGGCCTTTCGCCACCATCTGCGTACCGACTAACACTCCTGGCCTCGACCGCGCGAAATCCTCTAGCACCCTTTGCACTCTGGCACCGCTAGTCACGACATCCGAATCCAGTCGGAAAACACGCTCCAACGGGACCAGGTCTCGCAGCTCACGATCGAGCCTTTCGGTTCCAGGCGCTGAGCGCACAAGGGGTGCCTCATGGCAGGAGGGGCAGACAGCAGGTTCTAAATAACTACGCCCGCAGTGATGGCATAACAGCTGGCCAACGCTGATGTGGTACGTGAGCGAAAGCTCACAGTCCTGGCAGACCATGACGTGACCGCAGCGCTCGCAGTGAACGTAGCCCGCATATCCGCGTCGGTTTAGCAAGACAATGGCTTGCTCTTGACGCCTTAGCACCTCCGCCAGAGCCGCGCGAGTGAGTGGAGCAAGTAGGCCAGCCCCGCCTTGTCGGCGCATGTCCACAACTTCGCAGGCGGGCTGACTACCTGAAGCACGTTGGCTCAAGCGTACCGGTTTGGTATCTCTCACCAATGTTTCCACTGGCGGTGTTGCGCTTCCTTCCAACAGCAGCCCGCCCCGCGCCGCAAGACGGAGCTCGGCCACTGTCTTGGCATGGTAACGTGGCTCTTCCTCTTGTTTGTAAGACTGATCATGGCTCTCGTCGATGATGATTAGCCTTAGATCCCGGACGGGGGCAAACACTGCCGAACGCGCCCCCACAACAATACGCGCCTCTCCCCGGCAGATACGGCGGTACTCTCTGAGCCTCTGACTCGGACTCAGGGCGCTATGGAGCACGCCCACCTGAGCACCAAACCGACTCCTGACGCGCTCTATGATCTGAGGAGTGAGAGCAATCTCGGGGACCAAGAGTATCGCCCCCGCTCCCTCTGACAATGCGCGTGCGATGAGGTGGAGGTAGATCTCCGTCTTTCCGCTCCCCGTTACACCCCACAGGAGTCGATGAGAGTAGCCTGGTTCCTCATAGGCATTCAAGAGCGAACAAACCGCTTCTTCTTGCTCAGGATATAGAGATGGCCAGGCAGACGAGGGTTCGGCCGCAGCTGTCGAGTACTGGAGAGTTATTTGAGCTTCGGTTCCTATTTGGTCGGGCTGAACGGTCAACTCAAGTAGACCCTTCTTGACCAGAGTTCGCACCACCGCGGGCCCGACGCCAGCGACTGCGCATGCCTCCTTCAAAGGCATACCCTCGGGTGGCACTGCGCCAACAACAGCTTTTTGCTTCTTG
Organism: Thermoleophilia bacterium; assembly: GCA_026415615.1. Classification (GTDB taxonomy): domain Bacteria; phylum Actinomycetota; class Thermoleophilia; order RBG-16-64-13; family RBG-16-64-13; genus JAOAGT01. The sequence continues at coordinate 101,137 of JAOAGT010000003.1, forward strand.
GTTAGCCTAATGCCAGTTTCTCCCTGCAGCATGTCGGTGACAGGCATTACCCAAAACCGCCTGACCCGAGAAGCCCCTTCTCGCCACACTCTTTCGCCGGGAGGAACAACCAGCTGCAAACACGAAGCCAGGGTAGCTAAGAAGCGGTCAGCTATGGCCTTCGCAAGGGAAACCAGTTCTTCAGGAACACGATCTGAAAGAACCGCCGCGATAGGCCTTAGCTCTTCGGGGGGAAGCGGTTGGCTTGGCCCCAAATCTACAACCACGCCGCGGATCACCTGGCGGCCAAGTGGCACCCTGACCAACGCCCCAACTTGCACGCTGCCCTCAAACTCCTGGGGTACAAGGTAGTCAAACACGCGGTTGGCAAGCGACCGAACTCGTACTAGAGGGACCACTTGCACGATTTGGAGCGAGTGGGCTCCGTTTGGCATGGGCGATCTGCCTCCTGGCGCGGCGCCGCCTGAGGGCGGCGCCGCGCCCCAAACTGCACTCAACTACTATGCTCGCCTATACCAATCCCGCGTCTCGGCGAAGAATCTCGGCCTTGTCAGTGCTCTCCCACGTAAAGTCGGCATCCTCTCGGCCAAAGTGACCATACGCGGCAGTCTTCTCATAAATCGGCCGAAGCAGTCTAAGATCACGAATAATGGCGGCCGGCCTCAAGTCGAAGTGGCTGTGAACAAGCTCGTGTATGAGCTCAAGATCCACGTGTTCGGTTCCAAAGCAGTCAATCATTACGCTGACAGGGTGAGCGACACCAATGGCATACGCAATCTGCACTTCACACCGCTCAGCTAACCCCGCAGCCACTATGTTCTTAGCTACGTACCGGGCGGCGTAAGCGCCGGAGCGGTCAACCTTGGACGGATCTTTGCCCGAAAAAGCCCCTCCTCCATGCCGCCCAAATCCGCCATACGTGTCGACTATGATCTTTCGGCCCGTAAGGCCTGTATCGCCCATGGGGCCGCCGATCACGAACTTGCCGGTTGGGTTTACAAACAGCTTGGTCTTCTTGAACTCTGGATCGTAAAGACCCTCGGGAAGAACGGGTTTAATGACGTGATCGATGAGATCCGGCCGGAGCAGAGTGTCAATATCGATCCCTTCCTTATGCTGCGCCGAGAGTACTACTGCGGTGATAAACACCGGCTTGTAGTCCACGTAGCGCACGGTCACCTGAGTCTTCCCGTCTGGCCGAAGGTAGGGAATCACACCGCCTTTGCGCACTTCGGCCATCCGGTGAGCGAGTTTATGAGCTAGAAGAATAGGCATGGGCATGAGCTCCGCGGTGTCTCGACAAGCATAGCCAAACATCATGCCCTGATCGCCTGCCCCCTGCTTGTCTAGGGGATCGACGTCTCCTGGCTCAATGCGAGTCTCAAGAGCAGTGTCAACACCTTGAGCGATATCAGGTGATTGCTCGTGGATAGCAGTGACTACCCCGCACGTAGAGGCGTCAAACCCAAACTTAGCCCGCGTATAGCCTACTCGTTCAATGGTGCGGCGAACAACTGCAGGAACATCCACATAGGTGCTGGTGGTAATCTCACCCGCCACCATGACTAACCCTGTTGTAACCAGGGTCTCGCAGGCCACCCGGCCATTCGGGTCGTCACGTAAAACTGCATCCAAAACCGCGTCCGAGATTTGATCGGCCAGCTTATCAGGGTGTCCCTCGCTTACCGACTCCGAGGTGAACAGAAACTCGCGCTCTTTCACTACAACCTCCACAACCTTGCCTTGCTCCGGCCACCGACAGCTAAGTCGGATATTTTGCTCCCGCGGCAGTGTATCAGACCCCCCGGTTATCGATAACCCGAGGTTTGCCATCCTCCGTGGGCGGAATAGTCCGCGGCTCCACCAAGCGCACGCGAGGCCGCACTCCCAGTTCTTGCCTCAGTCGTTCTTCTACGTGACGCTGGAAGCTCTGAAGCTTACGCACGGTATCTGACATAAACGAAGGCTCCACTTCGATCTGGACCTCGATCTGGTCTAGAGCGCCTTCCCGGTAAAGGACAACCTGGTAGCGCGGTTCCATCCCTTCGATATCCGCTAAGACAGCGGCGATCGAAGAGGGGTAAACGTTCACACCGCGAATCACTACCATGTCATCAGTGCGGGCGTAGACCTTGCTATGCCGAGCGAACACCCGGCCGCACACACAGGGTCGGTAGCTGATCGAGGCAAGATCGCCGCTCCTATAGCGGATCACCGGCACCGCTTCCTTGGTAAGCGAAGTAAAAACCAACTCGCCTTCCTTGCCTTCTGGAACCGGTTCGCCGGTAATAGGGTCCACAACTTCAACCAAGAAATGGTCTTCGTTAATGTGGAGCCCGTCTTTGTTCCAGCACTCGTAGGAAACACCAGGTCCAATAACTTCTGACAGTCCATATATATCGCAGGCAGACATACGGGTGCGCCGCTCGATCTCCTCGCGCATCTTGTTAGTCCATGGCTCCGCACCCAGCAGCCCCACCCGGAGTTCAAGCCCAGAAAGATCCATGTTCATGTCCAGAGCCACATCGGTGAGGTGCAGTACGTAGGACGGCGTTCCTACCAAGACAGTCGTGCGAAAGTCACGCATAATCTGCAGCTGTCTTTGCGTACTTCCCACCGAGGCAGGTATGACACTGGCCCCTATCCGCTCCAGTCCAGCATGCATCCCAAATGCACCCGTGGTCAGGCCATACTCAAAGGTGATCTGAGCAACATCGTGCGAACGCGCTCCTCCAGCCACCGCCACGCGAGCACACAACTCGGCCCAGGTACTTAGGTCGCCCCGACTGTAACCAACCACGGTAGGATTGGAGACCGTTCCCGAAGAGGCGTGAATGCGAATAACCTTCTCCAGAGGCAAAGCAAAGAGCTTGTAGGGATACGCAGACCGAAAATCCGCCTTAGTCATGAAAGGAAGCTTTGTGATGTCTTCCAGCGAGCGCACATCGCTAGGCCGCAGCTTCATGGCAGTCCAGCGTTCGCGATGAAAAGGCACATTGTCATATGCCCACCGCAATGTCATCTGTAGCCGCTTAAACTGCAGCTCGCGCAGTTCCTCTCGGCTCATGCACTCGTACTCTGGGTTCCAAATGTGATTCATGGTTTGCGGGCGCCCCCTCCGAACTCGCCATTTCTGCGACCAAAGTAAATAGCACGCACCTGCGGGTTCTCCACTAACGCATGCGCTGAATCTTCAAGTACGACACTCCCCCGTTCAATCACAAGTCCCTTCTTAGCCACACGCAGTGCCAGCCGAGCATCCTGCTCCACAAGTAGCATGGCAAGGCCTTGCCTGTTTAACTCTCTCAGGGTGGCAAAGATGTCACGCACAACCACAGGGGCCAATCCCATGGAGGGTTCATCGAGCAGCAACAGGCGGGGCTCAGCCATTAGAGCACGTCCGATAGCTAGCATCTGTTGCTCTCCTCCAGAGAGCGTCCCCGCCTGTTGCTTTAGGCGTTCTTTGAGTCGAGGGAATAACTGAAACACACGGTCCATCCGCTCGGCAAGACTGCGCGTTCCACGACGTCGTAAGTAGGCGCCCAGCTCCAGATTCTCCCTAACCGTGAGAGAGCCAAACAGACGTCGCCCCTCGGGAATCTGTACGATGCCGCGGCCAACTATCGCTTCTATCGAAAGACCATCTACTCTTTCTCCCTCGAAGCGGATGGCCCCCGAAGAAATGCGTAGCACTCCCGAGATCGCCTTAATTAGCGTGCTCTTGCCGGCTCCGTTGGCGCCTATCATGGTGACAATTTCGCCCGGTTCTACGGTGAGGTTAATCCCATGCAGGACTTCAATGTCCCCATAGCCAGTGCGAACATTTACCAGCTCAAGCACGCAACCCTTCCTCGCTCAAGTGAGTTTCGCCTCTAGCGCCTTGCATCCGGGAAAACTGGTTTCGCGCCGTCTATTCGACCAGCACCCACTTGCCGTTCTCAATCTTTACAATGATCATCTGGTCAGCCGTCAGGCCATCGTGGTCAGTCTCGGAATAATTGTAAATGCCATCTGGACCGACAAACCCTTTGGTAGAGTTAAGCGCCGCCTGAATTGCCGTGGCTTCTGTGCTTTTTGCTTTCTCTATGGCCGCCACTAACAAAGTGATGGCCTCAAACGCATACCCGGCAAACGTGTTTGGCATTTCGTTGTAGGTAGCCTTGTAAAGATCAATGAACTCTTGCGTTACCTTCTTTTGCTCCGGATTTGTAATTGAGTCGGGTACTAGCAGTCGCCCAGCTGGGAATACCACTCCCTCAACAGCGTCGCCCCCAAGTTCAATGAAGGTGCGGTTCGCAATGCCATGGCTACCCACGTAGGGAATCTTCATTCCAAGCTGCTTCATATTCTTGGCGGCCAAAGCCGGCCCCGGATTCGTCCCCCATACCACGATTACCTCCGGCCCGGCGGCCCGTATCTTGGTGAGCTGTGAAGTCAAGTCAGTGTCGTCGGTCTTGTAGGGTTCCACGGCGACAATCTCAAGTCCATAGCTACCCGCGGTCCGCTCGATCTCCTTGGCTCCTGAGGATCCAAAAGCATTTTCATCGTGAAGCACGGCAATCTTCTTGGCTCCAAGAGACTTCGATATATAGGTTAATGCCCTGGCCACAGCCATCGCATCTTTGTGCGGCGTCCGCCAAATCCATTCCGTTGGCGGCGCATCGGTGATGTCGTTTGCCGCCGCCATGGCGATTTGAGGAACCTTCCTCTCGGCGGTGATCGGCTTGACCGCGAGTGTAGACGCAGAACCGGTAGCGGCGATTATGGCCACTGCCTTCTTCTGGTCGAGCAACCGGTTGGCTGCCGTAACCGCCTCCTTTGCATCTGTCTTATCGTCCTCAACTATCACATCGAGCGGGCGGCCGAGCACGCCACCTTCCTGATTGATCTTGCTCTCCATCATTTCAAGTACGTTTCTTTCCTGGACTCCCAAGGCGGCATTCGGACCAGTTGCGGAGACGATCGCACCGATGACCACGGGTTCGCCAGTCGGAGCTGCACCGCCCGAAGCACTGGTCGTAACCGAGGAGTTGCCCCCTTGAGCGTTCTGGGCCGACGAATCTTTCCCCCCGCAGCCCACGAGCGATAAGAGAAGGCTTGAGCCCAAAACTGCAATGCACAGCGACCAAGCCCAGCCATGGCGCCTTGGCATTTCCGATCTGCGCTGCTCAGCTTTCCTCACTTGCCTCATCCTCTAACTCCTCCCCTAAGTAGGCTTTTATTACTTCCTCGTTTTCTTGGATCATGAAGGGCGGTCCTTCCGCAATCTTCCGCCCGTAATCCAACACCACCACTTCATCCGATAGATCCATGACAAAGCTCATGTCGTGTTCGACTAGGAGAACGGTGATCCCTTCGGCTCTAAGTCTTCTGACCACCTCAGCCAAGCGGGCAGTTTCGGCTTCGTTGAGGCCGGCCGCTGGTTCATCCAAGAGGAGAAGCTGCGGTTCTGTAGCCAAAGCCCGCGCAATCTCAAGCAGGTGTCGCTCACCCATCGCCAGATTGCCTGCTGGATCGTCCCCCCGGTGCTCAAGCCCAACCCGCCGCAGTGCGTCTTCGGCAGCCTTCATAGTCTCACGTTCTTCACGGCGGTGAAGAGGGAGTGTAAGAAAAGCCGCTAGCAATCCGGCCTTGGTGCGCGAATACCTCCCTACGGCGACGTTTTCAAGCACAGTCATGTCTTCGAAAACCAGACTGTGTTGAAAAGTGCGGCCCAAACCCAAGCGACACATACGGTGTGGCGGATACCCAGTTACGTTCCTATCTGCAAAATACACTCTGCCGCTCGTGGGTAGCAGATATCCCGAAACAAGGTTAAAAAGGGTCGTCTTCCCAGCCCCGTTCGGCCCGATAAGCGCCTTAATCTGACCGCGATAAACCGCGAAAGTGACTTCGCGCAGAGCCTCAAGTCCACCAAACCGCTTTGTGACCTTGTCCACTCTAAGAAGCGCCACGCCGAATCCGATCCCCTACAAGTTTTCGCCACCTACCAAAAGTCGGCCCGACCCCTCGCCGCCGTCCTTGCCAAAAGATCATTATGGCAATCAGCAAAACGCCGAACACCAAATTTGTAAGATCGGAGTGGACCCGCTTGAGGAGCTCAGGAAGGATAACGATTGCGACCGTTCCCCAGACCGCCCCCCAGATGCTGCCCAATCCCCCAATGATTACTCCAGTAATGAGAATGATGGAAAAGGTCACTGTGTAACCTTCGGGGCTTACAAACCTCATGTAGTGAGCATCAAAACTACCCGCGATGCTTGCAAACACTGCCGCGAGAACAAAGACCTGAACCTTGCGGTAAGAGACGTCGATTCCCAAGGACTGAGCTGCCGCCTCCGAGCGACTAAGAGCACGCAGCGCGCGCCCAACCCGGCTCGCCGACAAATTCAGGCTGAGACGCAGCATTATCAGGGCAACTCCCCAGGCCACCAGGTGATAAACCTTGGGTCCACTCAAAACAAGGCCCCCCAGAGAAAGGCCCGGGATACCAGTGATGCCGTCTGTGCCATTGGTGAGACTCTTAAGGCGGACTAGCAAGAGATAAATGATTTCGTTGACACCCAGCGTGGCCATGGCGAGGTAGTAGCCCCTCAACCTCAGCGTCGGGATTCCCACTAATGCGGCGATACCGGCGGACAAGAGAGCCGCGAGCAACATGGCAGCCCACGGGTCCAGGCCTAGGCGCGTAGTTAGAATAGCTGACCCGTAGGCTCCAATCCCCACAAAGCCTGCCTGACCAAGAGATATCTGTCCTGCCTGTCCAAGAAGAAGACTTAGACCTAAGGCCATCATGAAGCGCGTAGCCATGAAGGCCAAAATGGACAAGTAGTAAGCGTCCCCCACGTATGCGGGAACGGTCATAACTGCAATGCCAAAAACCAGAAAGCCAGCGTGCCGGCGGAGGTATCTGCAGAAAGCTTTGATCTCTGCCACGGCCCAGCTCCCTAGTGGCGTCCACTCAAGCGCGTCCCCAAGATGCCTGAGGGACGCGAGAACAACACAGCAAGCAAGATGGCAAACGCAATGACATCTTTGTAGCCAGCCGACACGACGCCCACTCCCAGGGCCTCCACCACCCCTAGTACGTAGCCGCCTATGACTGCACCCACCGGGCTACCGAGGCCGCCGAGAGTAGCCGCGGCAAAACCTTTTAGCCCCAGAAGCGATCCGGAGTGGTAACTCATAAAACTAATGGGGGTAATCATGACCCCAGCTGCCGCCGAGATAGCCCCTGTGAGAGCAAAGATAAGAGTCACCACACGGCCGTACGGGATCCCCTGGAGCCGGGCAGCAATGGGATCCACCGCGCACGCCCGCACCGCCTTGCCCACAAGAGTCACCCGAAAGAAGAGTTGAAGCATCACCACAATGGTTGCAGAAAGCCCCACTACCCAGAGAGTCTGGGGCACCACCGTCGCCCCGCCCACGAAGAGTGGCTGGTCTCCCGAGAAAGGCGGCAAACCGACTGCGTCTCTGCCCCAAATCAGCATCGCGGCGGTCTCAAACACAAAAGAAGCTCCGACGGTGGCAATGACCTGGGCAAGAACTCCTTTGTGCAGCAGAGGCCGAACCGCTATGCGCTCGAAGCCGGCTGCCACCACGGCTAGTGCTGCCACTGCTCCTATAAACGCGGCCCAGAGAGGTAGCCCGCTGTCATAAAGGGTCACTCCCAGCATGCCCCCGAGCATAACCAGCTGGCCCTGGGCAAAGTTGATTACCGAAGTGGCATTAAAGACAAGCGTGAAGCCGAGCGCGGTTAGAGCGTAGATGCTCCCGCTTGTGATGCCGCTGAAGAGATACTGAAGCAGCTCGGCTGAACTCACGGGCTACTAATCGAAGGAAACGGTGGAGACAAGATCTTCGGGTGTGAGAATGCCGAAGCCGGCTTCTTGCAGCATCTTCTCCAGACGCTCAGGTTCCTCAGTGCGCAATATGAGCGAGTCCTGAGTGCCTAAGTAGATGTACTCGATATCCAAACCAGAGTCAGAGACCAGACGAGCCACCTTGGCCAATGTTCCGGGTCGATTCGGAAGAAGCGCCCCGACAACCTGATGTTCGACAACCGCGTAGCCCGCCGCCGAAAGAATCTCCTTGGCCTTTTCCACTTGGTCAACAACCAAGCGCAGCACCCCGTAGTCCTCGGTATCGGCAATTGTGAATGAGAGAACGTTGACCTGGCCCGCTGCCAAACACGCAAGTGTGTCGGCAAGATGGCCCGGCTTGTTCTCTACAAAAACCGACAGCTGTGGAATACTCATGCCCACCCCTGCATATTCTATTACACCGCGCAGCTGGCCCCTTATCCGCCCTCCGGACGCAAGGCTCCTTCAGTATACTCAAGAGCGGGATCCCAAAGCAGCCATTCCGTAAACCCCTGTTCCTCAGCCGCTCTGATCTGAGCCTTTACTCTTTCCACTCCGTACTCCACCCCTCGGAGCGAGAAATCTTGAAGCCAAGGACGCCCCATGGCGCCTGTTCCTGCCAGTCTCTTAGCTGTCTCCTTCATCGCAGCAGAAACAGTCTCGTAGGGACTAGCATTGGGGTTTTGAATCCCGTAAGAACCACTCTCATAGTGGGACGGGTACACCATCGGACACACTATGTCCACATTCTGAGCGATCTTCCAATAGCGCTGGCCGATCACGGCCGCATCACGGGTATCCATGATCGCAATGCCGAAGATATCCGCCGACACCCAAACCCCTAGCTTTTCCAGTCGTTGACGGGCATACGCCAAAAACCCAGCAATGGCGTCTTCTTTAGCGCAATACTCACCCGGATAGACAGCCTCCGAAATAGGACCGTCGCTCGGAAAACGCACGTAGTCAAACTGGATCTCTCTAAATCCATGCCGAGCGGCGTCTTCCGCTATTTGCACGAGATACTCCCACACCTCGTGCTTGTACGGGTTCGTGTAGTGAAGACCCTTCCAGTCGGCCCATTTACCTCCCTTGGAGCTGCGGACCGAGAGATCGGGCCTTGCTTCGGACAGGCGAGTATCCTTGAAACACACCACACGAGCAATTGGAACGATATTGTGCTTTGCCAAGGTCGCAAGCAAAGCATCAATGTCCTTTATGCGGTTCTCAATAAGCCCCAGCTTTTTTGCCATAGGCACATTCGCAGCGTACGTGATCTTGCCCCAGTCGTCCTTGACATCAATTACGAAAGCGTTGATTTCGGTCCTGTCAGCCAAGCCGAGCAATCTCGGCATCCATTCGTTGGACTGAACAGCGTAACTGCCAACGTAAATACCCTTCACTGGGGTATAGGAAAGGTCGCGAAAAGCGATCAGATCAACGAGAGGTTCTACCGAGTAGTCGGGCGCTGTGACTGCAGGCGTTGTGATCGACACGGCCTGCTCCGCAGAACGCCAAGGAAAGCCTGGTCCCCCAACCATCCAGCTTCCTAAAGACCAAAGCAGTACGAAGCCCGCACCAAAAGCCGCCAGACCAGCAATAATGACGAATGTCATCCGAACCGCTATTCCTCGGCGACGCCGAGATGTTCGCAAGCGGGTGGTGGCTGTGTTAGCTTTTCTCGGCGGCATGGCGGAACTAGTGTATCAGAGGTATTTGATAAACTTCGTTACATTATGCGAACAGGGAGAGTACTCCGTTTTCTGATTGGGGCCTTCGCAGCAGGCGCCTTCATCGGGCTGATCGCTGGTCTCGCCTTTGGAGGCTCGGAATCACAAACACAACCTGCTTCAGCTGAAGACAACAGCGCCAGCCCTTCCCGCACCGCCCTTGCCTCATCGAGCTCAACTGGCGAAGAAGCCGCGCTAGATGGACCCATGACCGCGGAACGCGCGAAAGCCATCGGTGCCAATGAAATGGGTCTGATCCCCGTCTTTATGTACCACCTCATTGAGCCTGAAGAAAGCGAGTGGTCTCGCACTCCCGAAAACTTTCGCCGCGACCTGGCGCTGCTCGAAAAGGAGGGCTTTTGGCCAATCACGGTGCGCGACTTAGCCTCCGGCAACATTGACATACCAGCGGGTAAGTCGCCCGTGGTTCTTACCTTCGACGACTCAAGCATGGGCCAGTACCATATCTTGGAAGACGGGTCCCTCGATCCTGATTGCGCTGTCGGAATCATGCAGGCAGAGGTGGAGGCAAAGCGGTGGGCGCCGCGGGCTTCTTTCTTTCCCTTGATCGACGTCGACGTAAGCTCGCGAGAGATCTTTGGCCAGCCCGACTTGAAAAGGGAGAAACTTCGCAACCTGGTGGCCTGGGGCTACGAAGTCGGAAGCCACACCGTAACCCACCTCAATTTGGCCAAAGCCTCTCGGCAGGAGGCGGCGAAGCAGCTTGCACAATCGCAGCAGATTCTCGAAGACCTCATTGGTGGTGGTTACTCGGTGACAAGCTTGGCAGTGCCGTTCGGTGAGTACCCGGCGTCAGACCAAATATTGTCCCAAGGCAAGTACCAAGACATCACCTATGCCTATAGTGCCGTGTTGTCCACAGTGGGAGAGCTTTGTACTTCGCCTTTTTCTGGGAAGTTCCAGCCTCTTCACATTCCCAGAATCCGTGGCAGCACCAAATACATAACTGCCGCCCTTGACACTCTTAAGAAGAACCCGGGGCTGCGATATATATCCGATGGCGACCCCACAACTGTGTCGGCTCCTCTAGACCTTGACCCGGCACTGGGCGAAATGCGGAGCGACCTTGGGCGGCCTGTGGTGCGCTATTGAGCTGCCAGAACTCTGGCCCCCGGTCGAGGAGCAAACTGCGCGAGTCTGAGAGGCTGTAGTTTTGAGCCCAGGGCTGTAGTTTCCAGCCCAAGGCTAGAGTTTCGATCCCAAGGCTAGAGTCTCTCTAGGCACACGTCTCCGGCATTGCCTACTCTCACGACAAAGCGGCCGCCGCAAAGTCCACATTCAAAACTTGCGCCGTCTTGCAGAGAAAAATCTGCCTCCTGTCTGGGTGAGGAGCCTAGATGCACTACCACATGGCAGTGCGGGCAGGGAAAGTCAAAGTGTTGCTCTTGGTTCTGGAGAGCTCTTTTATCCCCAACGATTTCCCATAGCGGATCGTACTTCTTTTTGGCCACTGTACCTCCCGGGCATGTCCCCATCCAACACGCGGTGACTTCGCAAGCGAAGCCCGCCAGTCAGGGTATTCTAACTCCCACAACAAACACGAACCAAGGAAACAAGATGCTGCTGGCGAGGGCGACATCAATGCACTACCGCGTGTTCGATTTGGGCCTTGCCCCGTACTTACCTGTTCAAAAACTCCAACAAGGCTTTCGACAGGCCGTTACACAAGGCACGGTTCCGGGCGTCGTTCTCCTTTTAGAGCACCCTCCCACAGTCACTCTCGGCAAACGAGCCGATCCGGCCGTGGACCTTCGCGACGCAGAAGAGCTGAGACGCCGCAAGGTGGCCGTGGTACGTTCGGAACGCGGAGGTCGCGCCACTGCACATGCGCCCGGGCAGCTCGTTGTTTATCCCGTCGTGCCGATTCCTCGCCGAGATCTGCGAGCCTACGTATACGGGTTGGAGGAAATGGTCCGCCTGGTCCTCGAGAGACTCGGACTGCAAGCCCATAGGCGCCCGGGATTTCCTGGATTGTACGTACAAGAAAAGAAGATTGCTTCGGTGGGCCTGCGTTGCGAGAGATGGGTGGCAAGCCACGGCATTTCCCTAAACGTAAATGTGGAGCTTGACCTCTTTGACCTCATAGTGTCTTGCGGAGAGGCCGACCTCAGGCAGACAAGTCTTCAGGCGTTTACCGGAAACACCTACAGCATGGATGAGATCAAGACTTTATGCTGGAGTGAACTTCAAAGTGTGTTTGGCTGGAAACTTGACCCACCGGTCCGAACAACTCTGCAAGAAGCGATGCCCTAAGAAAAGAGAAATGCCCACGGCAGGATTCGAACCTGCGGCACCTGGCTCCGGAGGCCAGTGCTCTATCCCCTGAGCTACGTGGGCGTGCGGTAGCCCATTATACCCGTTCCAGACGAGCTGGACCCTTTTCCGGGTATGGGACAACTAGCGTATCAAAGTCTTTCGGCAGGTAGCTGTCCGGGAAAACCTCCCGGGCTTCGTCACGAAGCTCACGCCAGCTGTGGCGGGAGCTTATGTGAGTAAGGATCAACGTCTTTACACCCGCAGCCGCAGCGACAAGAGCAGCCTCTCGGGCTGTTGAGTGCTTGGTCTCTAGCGCCCGCTCTAGTTCTGAGGAGCCAAAAGTGCTGTCGTGAACAAGCACTGTGGCAGACCGTGCCAACTCAATCACGGAGGCGGCAGGCCGAGTATCGCCCGAGATTACAACCTTCCTTCCCTCGCGAGCTGCATCCATGACCTCCTCCGGCCTTATCACCCGTCCGTTGGCAGCGGTGATTGTTTCCCCTCTTTGAAGCCGCCCGAAATCTGGACCAGGCGTGACTCCGAGCGCTATTGCCCTCTCGGGATGAAACCGGCCAGGACGAGGTTTCTCTTCGAGGGCCCATGCTAAGCCAGGAACTCCATGATCTGTAGCAGCTGTCCGCAACTGGTAATCACCCCGGTCGATTACGGCCCCCGGCTCTATCTCCTCTACAACAAAGGGGAAACGAGGCCGCCCCACTAGTCGCTCCGCATCTTTAAGTAACTCGTAGGTTCCAGGTGGGCCAAGCAAAAGTAGAGGCTCCTCTCGTCCCAGTAGACTGTAGGTTTTAAGCAGACCTGGCAGTCCCAAGTAATGGTCCCCGTGAAGATGGGTCACTAGAATCAAGTTGATGCGCGCCAGACCCACAGAACGCATGAGCTGACGCTGCGTCCCCTCGCCACAATCAACGAGAATTCGTTCTGAGCCACGAGCAATAAGAATCGCTGGCGAACCACGGTCCACCGTAGGTGTAGCACCAGCTGTTCCGAGAAAGACTAGGTGTAGGTCCAAAGCGCGTTAACTGGGATTTTCTGCCTCAGGTTGGTTGGCGTCGGTATCCGTAGCCGCGCCCCTGTGGCCCCTGTTGGCTCTGCGGCTGCCGCGGACGATAAGCCTGATTCTGTCCGCCTCTGAGCCTCTGGGCCAGTGGAAGAACGTGGGGTTGCAGCAGCCAGAAGGAGCGTACAAAGACTCATAAGCCTGCACTACCGTAACCCGGCAATGAGGCAAAGGAGGTCGCCAGATCCGCAAATATCCGTACGGATCACGCACACTCGAGGGCTCGACGCCATCTTTGAGAAAAACATCCAACACCAGCTCGGGTAGAAAAACCTTGTGCAGGCAGCCAAAGTACGAAGTCTCGCCTTCCTGAAAGACATAGATACAACGACATCCAGAACGCAGACACTGCCAGGGTGATACCACCCTTTCGCAAATCACCTCGCACTCGCGGCATTCCAAGCGCAGTCGCTCACGCAGCCGCTGCGCGCGTGCACTCAACCATGTGGTGTCGTCCGCGTGTTTCATGCTTTTCAGTATACCCTGGATCCACACCTCCGTGCCCCAGTATGGACACACCTCACCCGCCGGTAGAACTTTCCCACCGCGAGCCCGGCACAAGTCTGGCCCGCCTCAGCGAGCAATCAGTGGCCCACCGCAAGACCGCAGGGCAAAAAACCACTGTTCCGCTTTCACCCACGTCAACCGTGCCCGTCGCCATGACGGCCCCACACACTGTTGTTCCGTCCAGCAGTATTGACCCCTCATCCACTACGACGACAGCCCGCACGAGCCCAAGACCCCGCGCGTCTAGATCAGCTCCGCCGGTCAGCACAACCAAGACAGGCTCCGAGTTGTTCCGCACATGCAGCGCCTTCTCGGGGAAAGACACGCGTCGCCCCGTGCGCGCTTGGATAAGAAACACCCCCTCTTCAGCAACCACCCCGACGCGGTCCCCTGTTTCAGAGAGAAATCCTGTGTCTTGAATCTCTGCCATCAACGACACTGCAGTGCGCCAGCCTCCATCTAATGACCATGGCTCTTCTAGAGGTAAGACCTGACAGTTCTCTGCTATTGGGGCCACAGTCTCAGGGCGAGTGAGGTAAGCAACCGCGGGCCGAGCAGGCCCTTTTTCCTCGTCTGCACTCGACGTGTCTAACTCGTCATCTGCACTCGAAGTGTCCAAATCACTTTGTAGCCACACCTGGCTTCGAGTGGGATCGGCCATGACCTCCGTCGCCACTACCGCAGCAAAGGGAAGGTCGAGCCCGTCTCGTCCTCGTTCCACCCACGCACTCGCAGCCAGAGCACAGATTTGGGGGTCGTGGCGAACCGTCGCTTCCAAGGCCCAATTCTCGCAACCGGGAATCGCCTCAAGTGCGCCTTCGACCCGCCCCAAGCCCGAGAAACTCTCAGTCTCAACACGGCTCCAAGGAGTCGGCTGCCAGCTAAGTAGGGCGCTGTACCGAAGTAAGTCAAGCGCTTGATCTCTCGCCAGCATGAAGTCTCTCCCACGCCTCTCATCCGCTGCTGCCCTGTGTGCGCAGATAAGCACCGTCGAAAGCACCTGAATAGAAACGGCTGTCATCAAGGAGGCCAACAGAACGAAAAGAAGAACGGACCCCTGCGCACCGAGAAGCAACGGGTGCCTGCTACCTCTGGGAATGTGCCCCTTCAGGGAAGCCACACTACCTCCCCACAGGAGCTTCTGTGGCAACCGACACGAGCGCGACTAGATCATTGTCTGTCATCCTCAGATGAAGTGTCACAGCTCTTATCAGGGACATAGCACTCTGAAGAACCTGCTCCCGCGTGGACCCATCCTCCAGGACATATGCGAGCCGAGATGGCTGGGCCACATCATGGAGCATTGTCTTGTTGTCACGGTAAAGGGAGTGAGCAAAAGTTTTCGGTCGGAAACTGGGACAAAGTCCCCAACGACGCATGAGACTCCCCGACGCAATCTCCCACTCAACAATGATGGGAGTCTCTGAATTTGCCTCGCGACGCAAAAATACGAGCTGGCTGGGACCCGCCTCCAAGATTGGGCCGGCAGTGGCAAAACGGCACCCGTGGGCTGTAGCCAGGCGGAGATCTCTTTCAAGCCGGGCAACGGCAACCCGCCCCTGGAGATAGCCGACCATAGCGTCGGATTCAGCAGAGGCTCTCTTGGTTACCGCGAGAAACAGGAGTCCCGCAGCGCCAACCAGAACGACCGTAACAACTAGGCCGATCAAGAGCTCAATCAGTGTAAAACCGTTATTGCTCCTAAAAGTAGACATCGAGAGAACGCCCGATCTCCACAAGCCATGACTGGCTCTGTCCTTCGAGTTCTACTGTGACCACTCCCTCCCCGGCGGGACTTATCGTCCGCAGCAATCCTTTGCACTCGTCGGCTACCGTGCAGGGCAAACCAGTGGTATGCAAACCAGCTGTGGACAAGAACGGGATGTGCACCACCGCGGCAGCCCAATCCGGTGACTGCCCAGCCGCGGGTTCCAGGTCGCCCCCAGAGGTCTCACTGCAACTTGCAAATGAAGCGCCCTGAGTTTCTCCGTCGGAGACTTCGCTAACAGTGATGCGCCACGGTGCCCCCCAAGACCCCGTCACCTTGTGGACCCGGAGAACCACCTCGTGTCCTGCACTAGCAATCTGGGGTAGTCCGCTTTTCCAGCATTCGGGCGGCAACGCGGCCTCGCCGTTGTTAACCAGAAACTCGCCCTTAAACCAGCCGTCAATCCACAGACCCACCTTCTTGTAGCAGCCGGAATCCGCGCCGCCCGCGGGCAAGTCCCAGTCGTCTGAAACCGCAACCTTGAGCTCGCCGCGTGCATTCCACGAAACTGACTGAACTTGTTCTCCCCAACACCAAGCCTTCTTGCCGTTTGCTTCGGTAGACTCCTTCTCCGCAGAGTCTGTTGCAGTTGCGGGCTGCTGCTCGGTGCGAAGAGCGGCCGAAGCCGAAGCCAGCGAGGCCGCCATGCTCACGAGGAAAACTGCCATTAGAGACAACACGACTACCGCCGCCAGGACCTCAAAGAGGAGAAAGCCTTGTTCCATTTGGCAGCTGTGGCAGAGTGCGTCCAGGCTTGGCCGTTCTTTCGTCATTACTTATCTGCCTCGTAGTTTCGAACGGTGAATCCCGAGACTGGACGAACCACCACTCTGTAGCCTGCATTGTGAGAGTGGAAATAGACTGACCCGCCCCCGGACGGCGCTGCAAACTCACCGCTAAAGCGGACTCTAACGCCGTCTGATGACTGCCAGGAAGCAGGGTTGGCTGAGATAGAACGGACCGTAGGAAACTCGCCGAGATCAGAGCGAGTGTCGCCACCGCTAGCAACCAGGCATAGGTCGGTAGGACCGGCAACTATGGTGCGAGAACCACCACGCCACATTACATCTATCTGGGCCCAAGCTGCCGCGGCCTGCCAGCACTGGGCAGCTCCTCGGGCGCTTTGCACCATGAAGCCAGCATGTGCAAATCTAACGGCGGCAACCACACAGATGGCCACAACGGCAAGCACCACAAGAAGCTCCACCGCACTGAACCCGTACGCAGGCACGATGGCGCCACTACTGTCAAACGACCTTTTCATGCTCGATAGAGTAAAGCCGGAGGGTTGAGTTGGTGAGACAACCTTAGTTGGAGAATGGCGGAACAAGACGAATTCAGATCACCCAGCAGGCCGCCGAGGTAGTGCGGTTACCGCTTCCGTCTCCCGCGGCTCTAGAGGCGTGCACCCAGTCGGGCGAAGATCTAATTACCAGCCGAGTTCGGCCTCTCCGTCAACCACTTTCACCTTGACATACCCGGTTTGCCTGAGGTCGACGGTGTTCACCTGGATGCCAAACAGGTTTCCGGTAGCGCTGCGGGTAGCGATGTCCAACACGGTCTTGGACTCGGGATAGAACGCGACTTGGGATTGGGCCGCCTCCGCGGTCAGGTCTTCACTTATTCGAGGGGGAGCAGTCGAGACCAGGTCGGAGTCGCTCTCTAGAAAGCTTACGCTCGGCTCTATCTTATTGAGCATGTCGGCCGTGATCTCGGCATAGGACCCCGTCTCCACCAAAGCACTTTGCACGACAGTAAGAGCATTGCGCACGAGTGAGTAGGCAGCTGTGTCGGCTGCGCGCTCTCGCTGCCCCGCATACAGGGGAATGGCTATTACAACCAAGATCGCGATCACGATGATTACTACTAGCAGCTCGACGAGGGTGAAACCTGCTTGGGGCGCAAGTGCATGAGTGAACCAGACTCTGGTCGGAGGAAAGTCTTTTTTGGCCGCCATGTGGTCGCCTCTCCTGCGTTTTCAGAGCGTCCGGTCTCACCACGCGCTTCAGCCAGCGGGTGTCTTCTTTAGAGTGATGCCCTGGGCGGCAGCCTGCTCGAGCAGCTGCTGTGCTTCATCAGCCCGCCCTTGGGAAGAGAGCAGTCGGTACAAGATCTCGTAAGAGCGAGCATAGCCAGGTTCACTCTCTATCGCCTTCCGCAGGACTGCTTCTGCCCTAGCTTCGTCGCCGCAAGCGATCAGCGCTTGAGCCCAGAAGGTGAGGTTCTTCGCGCTAGGCTCAAGCGACGCCGCCTCACCAAGCACTCTTGCGGCATCGGCCGGCCTTCCCTGATGATTAAGGTAGTTGAAGCCGAGCTCCACGCGCACTTGGGCGTTGTCAGGAACAAGCGCAACCACCCGCTCTTGCATGACAAGCGCTTCGTCGTAGCGTCCTAGAAGTAGAAGACACACCGAGGCCTGTTCCAGCGCCTCCGTGTCCTCCGGATGTTCGCGCAGGATCTCCTTGTAGAGTGACAGGGCGTGTTCAATATGGCCCTGTTCTTGAAGCGCGCGGGCTTGTCCTGCGCGGTCGCTGCAGCCGGAGAAGGCAAGAATCACGGAAGCAAGCGCCACAGCCAGAACCAGGCCGAGGGCTGCCAGCGCTGCGGAACGAGCCCGCATCCCAATGCCTAGATAATTTGTTGCTCTTCTGCCCTGCATGTCCGTGAACAGCCTACAGAGTAAGAGCGGGCGGCCCTTTGTGGTCGCCCGCTCGTTACTAGTCCGGTACCATGATCACCTTCGACTCAGCTACATGGCCACGAGCCTCTAGGCACACGGTACGTGCACATCAGCCGAACCTTTATCACCAGGCCGCTTCCTCACCGTCGATGTAGAAGGTGTTGCCACCGTTGGCACCTTTATTTACCAAGACACCGAAGGTCTTGCCTGACTCAGACTTTGAACCGACCTGGTATGTGTCAGCCGTGCCGTCATAGTTCACTTGGTTCTGCGAGGCAAGTGCGGTCGGAGCTGTAGCGGCATTTGCTAGTGGCACGAACGTTATTGACGGCTCAATAGCTTTGAGTACGTCCGCGGTCATCTGGGTGGGGACAAAGGTTCTTAGGTCAACGTACGCCGATTCAATCGCGGTCATGGCGTTACGAACCAGAGACTTTGCCGCGGCATCCTGTGCTTTCTGAAGCTGCCCCAGGAACGTCGGGATGGCGATAGCCGCCAGGATGGCGATGATAATGATCACCACCAAGAGTTCGATGAGGGTAAAGCCCTTCTCGCCCCTCATCCTTTTACGGATCAGACTTAACATTGTTTGCCTCCTCCTTGTAACGTACTACTTTGCTTGCCTTTTCTTGCGGCCTTTCCAGCCCGTCGCTACTTTGATCGGCATTTTGTGCTTGGACTTTAGCGGTCTTTTGGAGGCACACAACTGAGACTTTTGGCCGACTGCGGCCGATGACGCAGCGCTCGCCTAGCGCTTGCCTGCGGGGATAACGCCCATTCCTGACCGCCTGCTGCTACCCAGTCCTAACCCCCTGCCGCCGAATTGCCGTGGCTGGCTGGCGCTGAGTGGGTAAAACGACAATTAGGTAAAGCGACAGGTATATTTTGTCGATATATACGAGATGAAAGAGGAAGCATGCCAAGCAACGAGGCTGAGCAACCCGATAAGCCTGAGCAATCGACTAGGCACACCTACCCATGAAAAGCAAGATGCTGACACAAGCAACTAGGTACAGGGAACATATGCCGCGGCACAAAGCAAAGCACCGCGGAAGAGCGGGCCTGCGTGGCTTCACGCTCATTGAAGTGCTTATTGCCTCGATGCTCCTCCTGATTGTTATGGCTGGAATAGTCCCGTTCTTCGTGGGCGGATTGGCGCAGGCGTCTACTGTCCGCTACAAGAGCCTTGCCACCAATATCGCTCGCGAGCGTATGGAACAAATCCGCCAGCTTGATTATCGCGAAATAACAGAGAATCCTGCAGAAGGTACTACGCTAAGCGCGCGTTTTGGCACTACCGCGGAGCGTCGCGGCATAAAGTTCAATATCTCGTATAAGGTAGAGTCCTCCACATACGACACTGGGTTGCTCAAGAAAGTTACGGTCACAGTTTCCTGGACTGCTCCGCCGCGGGTATCCCCAGCGTCGATAACCACCCTTATCCACCAACAGTTCCTGGGGCCGCGAGGTGCTTACCTTGAGCTGTCGCCAACCCAGTCAGATCCGTTGGGTACTCCGTTTCCACTGATAGCCGGGTCCAGCACGCGCATTCGCTACCACATAGCTGAAGCAGATTGGGGGCTAGTATTCCGAGACGTGACCAAACCCAGCACAACTGCGAGAG
The DNA here is from genome assembly GCA_026415615.1 of Thermoleophilia bacterium. Classification (GTDB taxonomy): domain Bacteria; phylum Actinomycetota; class Thermoleophilia; order RBG-16-64-13; family RBG-16-64-13; genus JAOAGT01. Next base: position 120,663 of record JAOAGT010000003.1, read on the forward strand.
ATGTATTTGCGCGCTTCTTCTTTGTGGGCAGCGATGGTAGGACTATCTTTCTAGGGGACCCCGATGACGAGAACCGCATCGACACCGCTTATTTGCGCTACTCTACCAGCGGAAGCCAACTAACCGACGTCTGGTTTGAGTACTCGTTCGACACACGGCTTATCCCAGACGGATATTGGGAGCTCCGGGCAGTCGCCTACAACGAATACGAGCAACCGGGCAACGTCTGGCGCCTTAGAGTAAGAATCGAGAACGGCGCCCCGGCCGCTCCCACTCAATTCACGGCAGTTGCTCAGCCGGACAATCAAAGCGTAGTCCTATACTGGCTGGGAGGCCCAGAGTCCGACCGCGACCATTACGTGCTGGAGCGCTCGGTTTGGAATAGCCAAGCCCAACAGTGGACTTCCTGGCAGCCGGTGGCTCCAAACATCGCCCCTGACACTGTCACATACACCGACCAGGGAAGCGTCGCCTTAAAGGTTCATCCTTGGGGTAGTCAAGAGACAACAAACTGGTACCTGTATCGCATCTACGCCGTTGACAGGCAGCCTGGCAACATCGGACCCGCTGCCGCGCTAACCCAGCCAGTGGTAATACCTCCCATGACTACCACCACGACCACGCAGACAACTACGACAGTCTCCACGACCAGTACCACGACCATCTCCACTACTACGACGACTCTCGCCACTTACTCGGTCAAGGTGCAGAACAACGCAAAATCGCACTACCGGGTGGATGTGCGAAACGCTTCGAATGCCCTGGTCTACACTGGCACGGTGAAGAAAGGCCAGACCTTGACCATCTCCGGGCTACCGGCAGGGCAGTACAAAATAGACGCCACACCAATCAGTGGCGGATCTATAGTCTCGGCCTCCTTCTCTTTGCCCGCACAGGCCGACCAGATTGTTCTTACTTTGCTCTAGGAAAGAGTGGATGGTGGCAAGCGAGATGGCAACTCGGTCGACACGATTTCTAACAACTAGACGCGTTCGACCCGGGAGGGATGCCGCAGGCTTCACTCTTGTGGAAGCCTTGGTTACGGCCGTGCTGATTGCTGTCGTTTTGCTTGCAATTTTCACCATCTGGTTTGGGCTGCAGCGCACCTACGCTTTTACAGAAGAGGACATGAAGGCGCAGCAGGAGGCGAGAAATGCTCTCTCGGAGATGGTCGAGCTCATTCGCACAGCTCGACGGCCCAACCCAGCACCTTCAGAGAATCTGGACTTGGTCATTGTTACAGCAGACAGCAACTCGCTGGTGTTGTGGTCCGACGTGGATCGTGACCCGCAGCATGATCTCGAGTTAGTGCGCTTTCGCGTGGATTTCCAGTCGCGCACGCTCTACCGCGACGTGAGCCAGACCGGTGATATCACTTTTTCTTCGGGCACATCAGTTCGACTGGTGAGTAGTTGGGTGACCAACGACGAAACTCTGCCGCTTTTTACGTACATTGACTCGAAGGGGATCACATTGCCTACCCCGGTGCCGGATCCTGTAGCCATTCGGCAAGTAGTGATTGACCTGCGTATAGACGTGGAGGTCGGCAAATCGCCGATTGCACACGAGCTTCGCTCCACAGTACAACCCCGAAATCTGCGCCAGTACTAGAAGCCGGAGGAGGGATGGCTCATGACTGCCAGGAAGACCGTCCAAGCAGTGACCTGTATTCGGGAGAGATTAGCTAGAGAGTCCGGAGTGGTCCTCATAGTTGTGATGGCCTTTGTGGCGGTGTTCGCAGCTACGGGCGCCGGACTCTACTGGCTGGTGTCTTCGCAAACTAACGCCACTGAGCTTGAACGCACAGATGTCAAGGCTTTCAATGTCGCAGAAGCAGGCATAGATGCTGGCATGCTTGCCCTTAAGCTGAACTGGCCTGACGCTCCCGATAAGGTAGCCGCCGTTGACAATGACATTCTAAAGACTGTCATTCAGCAAAACAGCCCTGGCTTGTGGGACCCAAAACGGTCTAACCCGAGCGAGTTTATCCAGGTGGAGATATACGACAATGTCGACGCCTCGGGCAATACCACAAGCGTTGCGAATCCAGACCCGTCCACACGCGTTTATTGGGATTCGAACAAGGACGGCCTGATGTTTGTCGACTCTACCGCTAACGTCGACGATGACCGGCACCGCATTCTGATCCTGGCCCAGCGACAGTACTGGGATCTTACCTTCCCCGTGGGTCTAGCCCTATGGTCAGGAGTTGTGGACAGCAACGGACAAGGCTTGTACGTAACTGTAGAGGATCCAAACCCTGCCCCATATGTTCCATATGCTTTTTACGATGTACACGACGCTCAAGGCAAGAAGATAAGTGCAGGGTACGCGGTTGCCCCAGCTCCTTCAGCATCTTCATTCAATGAGGTATTCCCGGAGTCACTGCGAGCCGCGCTGGAAGCCATCGCCCGAGAGCAGGGCACCTATTTCACTAGCGACACTCAGGCAAGTGCCTTCCTTGCCTCGGGCCAAGCTGGTGGAAAGGTCGTGTACATCAAGTCAAACTCAGCTGTAACCATAAGCGGCGACAAGCGGGTGGGAAGCAAAGATTCACCCGTGGTGGTAATAATTGACACGCCCGACAACTCAGAAAATGTCTGGGACTTTCGAGGAACAGCTGATTTCTACGGCGTCCTCGTTACGATCGGAAACAGCACCCTACGAGGAACTTCCGGCATACACGGAGCCCTCTACTGCTCGGGTACGTTGCTCAACAAGGGCACTGGCTCTAGCGGCGAGATTAATTACAACCAGACCTGCATCCAAAACATAAACAGGCAGTACACCATCAGCGTAAACATCGTTCCCAACACCTGGGAGGAGTATACGCTGCCCCGCTCGCAGTAGGTTCTAAAGCCCGCTGCTCCCGAAACCCGCTTCTCCGCGGAGAGAACCAGGCAGGTCCTGCGCCGGCACGTACTCCGCTTCCGGCACCCGCTGGATCATAAGCTGAGCGATCCGGTCGCCTTTGTGTACCACGAAGGGCTCAGAGCCGGAGTTATACAGGATCACCCTTACCTCGCCGCGGTAATTGCTGTCAATCAGCCCAGGGGAATTCACTAGCATTAGTCCGTGATGCAAAGCTAGACCGGACCGCGGCAATACCAGTCCTGCGTACCCATCGGGAATGGCAAGAGCAAGGCCCGTGCCCACATCGCGTCTTTCCCCAGGCTGTATCACTGCCTCTTCTACGGAGAACAAATCAGCCCCCGCATCTCCCGGGTGCGCCTGCCTCGGAAGTCGCGCCTCTGGGTGTAAGAACTTGACGGCTATTTGCATCTTGCCACTCCCGGAACTCAGTACCTATTTACCGCGACAGCACCAACTGAGGTCGTTGGCCCTTCCAGCTGTTCTACAGCCGCAAAGATTCGCGGATGCGCCGCACCGCCTCAGAGATCAAATGATCTGGAGTGGTCAACGACAGGCGCACAAACCCCTCGCCTGCGGGTCCATACCCACGCCCAGGGGTTACGACCACTGCTGCTTGCTCCAAAACATGCTCGCTAAAACTAGCGGAGGTGTAGCCTTCGGGTACTGGCACCCACATGTAGACTGTGGCCTTTGGCTTTGGTACCCGCATGCCCACTGCTTCAAGGGCTTCCGCCAGAAGATCACGGCGACGGCGGTAGATCGCGCACATCTCGTGCACAAAATCCCATGGACCATTGAGAATAAATGCCGCCGTACGCTGCAGCGCATCGAACATGCCGGAGTCCATGTTGGTCTTCAAACGCCAGAGATGTTCCAGGATCTCATGATTTCCCACCGCAAATCCGATACGCCAACCAGTCATGTTGAACGGTTTTGAAAAACTGAAGAACTCGACACCAACATCTTTGGCACCTGGGGTAGCAAGAAAGCTTGGAGCTACATAGCCGTCAAACGTGAGTTCGGAGTACGCGTTGTCATGAACCACGGCGATGTCGTACTTCTTCGCGAAAGCTACAACCTTCTCAAAGAATCCCTCTCGCACCACCGCTGTCGTAGGATTGTTCGGATAGCTGATAAACAGAACCTTGGCCCGTCGTGCCTCTTCTTCGGTAACTTCGTCAAGATCAGGGAGAAAGTCGTTTTCGGGGCGCAAGGTAAGATACTTGACTTGGGCGCCCGCTATCACCGAACCCGCAGCGTACACCGGGTAGCCAGGGTCAGGGACCAGAGCGAGATCTCCCGGGTCAAGCAGAGCTAGACATATGTGTGCCAGCCCTTCTTTAGCCCCTAGCAAGGGAAAGAACTCGCGCTCGGGGTCAATTTCCACTCCAAACCTGCGTTGATAGAAGGCCGCAGCCGCACGAGCAAACTCAGGTAGCCCAGCATTAGAGGGGTAGCGGTGATTCCGCGGATCAGCCACTTGCCGCTGCATCTCCTCGACTATGTAAGCTGGAGTGGGAAGGTCAGGGTCCCCAATGCCGAGACTTATTACCTCCACCCCAGCTTTGCGTTTCTCTTGAATCTTGCGCTCGATCTCAGCAAACAAGTAGGGAGCAACCCCGTCCATCCGGCGGGAAAAACGCACGTTAACCTCCTTCCTCGTTTTCTTGGGGGCTGTTCCTCGTCTTTGGACTCGCTAGTTACCCCTCGAGCTGGCCGCCCCATAAGGCCCTAAATGTCAGCGCGCCCGTCAAGCCACCACCCCAAATTCGCAAGCAGCTCGGGGGACAATTCTGCTGTAAAGACCTCCTGAGCGGGCCCGGTCATGAACACGCGGTAACTTGAGACGTCGCCACCGTCGTGCGAATCGGTCGGGTACACCTCAATGAGAAGATCTCCGCCCGGAAGACAGACAGTCATCGGGCTTTCTCCCACCCCGCGTCGTACACACGCAGCAGCTACTGCTGTCGCTCCTGTCCCGCAGGCCTGAGTCTCCCCTGCTCCGCGTTCCCAGACTCTCACGCGAGCAGTCGTAGTATCCTCTAGCTGGACAAACTCTACGTTTGTCCGGTTGGGAAAGAACTCGTGGTGCTCAATAGCAGGGCCCACCGCGCTGAGATCCACCTGGTTGGGGTCATCTACAAAGATGACACAGTGCGGATTGCCCACATCCACGAAGGTAAACTGGTAACGCCTCGCCGGGATCTCAAGTAGTCGGTCAACTACGTCCCCGAATCCGTCCACTGCCACGTTGTCGCTCCGGAACCGCGCCCAGCCCATATCAACGCGCACCCCTCCGTCGGGCTTGATCTCGACTTCGATAGGGCCAGCGAGAGTCTCAATAGTAAATCGGGCCGTCTTCACCACGCTGCGGCGCTCGAGATACCGGGCAAACATCCGGACCCCGTTACCACACATCTCAGCTTCACTACCATCAGGGTTGAGCACACGCATCCGGGCAACTGCTTCAGAGACTGCTCCAGTTGGCGGGCAAAACACCAGAATTCCGTCTGAGCCTATGCCGCGGTGGCGGTCACAAAGGAGAGCGATAGCCTCAGCAGTCAAAGGGGCGGGAAGCTCGCTCTCCTCCACAATAATGTAGTCATTGCCTAGTCCCTGCCACTTGGCCACCCTCACCTCTCAAGCTCCTTCCGCTGGACGCAAATCTGCGATCATCGCTGCCACTTCCGCCGGGGCCTTTCCCGTGACGTCAATGATAACAGCGCCCTTGACCTTCCGAAGCCATGTCCACTGGCGCCTAGCATACTTGCGGGTGGCAGAAGCGACGTTGGCGATTGTCTGGTCAAGAGTCTGAGACCCTTCAAGATAGCGGACGATGTCCTCGTAGCCGATGGCACTACAGATACCCGGCCTACCAGGCCTTGTATCGTTCTCGCCGTACTCTCTGCGAAATCGCGCCACCTCTTCCACACCGCCCTCAAGCACAATTCGCGCCGCTCGTGCGTTGATGCGCTCATAGAGCGCCCCTCTTTCGTGCACCAGACCCACGATCACCGAAGGGTAGTAGTAGTCAGGGGACCAGAGATCCGAGCGTCCGGACCACTTTTGCCCCGTAAGGTAAATAGCCTCAAGAGCGCGGATTACACGCCTTAGATTGCGAGGGTCAATTCTTTCCGCAGCTTCCGGATCAAGAGCTGCGAGCTCTGCGTGAAGAACAGCCGGCCCCTCCACCGCGGCTCGCGCTTCGAGATGCTGACGCAGCGCGGGGTCCCCTTGGGTATGTACGGCAAGCGGAGCCAGAGCAGCCCGCATGTATAGGCCTGTGCCCCCCACCACCAAAGCTCGTCCGCACCGGCTCAGATCCTCCCTGATCAGGGGTCGCGCCACTTCGGCATACTCAGCTGCCGAAAACGCGAGTCGGGGGTCAACAAACCCCACCAACTCATGCCGGGCAGCTGTACGCTCCTCAGCAGTGGGCTGGTTAGTGAGAACGGGAAAACCGCGGTAAACCTGCATAGAGTCGCAGGAAATAATGCGTACGCCCAGCAGACGGGCAAGTTCGATAGCCACAGATGTCTTGCCCACTCCTGTGGGGCCAAGAATGCCTATGACTAGCGGTGGTTTGGACAAGTGAAGCTACGCACCTCGAAAACCTAACTGTTAATAGAAGGTCCTCGCTACCTCTCTCCCTGCGGCCCCTCCCGACCCACAACCTCAACCTGTCGGCCTCGGAAGCTGGCAGAGGTCGCCTCGAGAAGCTCCACCATTACTAGATCGCCCGGCTGGGAATTAGAGGCAAAGTTCACCGGCTTATAAGTCCGCGTACGCCCCATTACCTCCCGGGAACACTGGCGGCTAGGCCCCTCTACCATCACCTCGACCACCTGACCGACGAGAGCCTCGTTCCGCCGCCTGGCTGTACGCTGCACCAGCTCCACTAACCGCTGCATTCGTTCTTGCGCCACCACACGCGGGACACGGTTGGGTAGGTTAGCGGCGGCCGTATGCGGTCTAGGAGAGTAGATAAAGGTGAACGCGCCGTCAAATTCACACTCCTCAACCAAAGTCAGGGTCTGGCCAAAATCCTCGTCGGTCTCTCCCGGGAAGCCCACTATCAGATCAGTCGTGATAGCTACTCCCGGAACTGCCGCTCGCACCTTTTTCACTAGCTCTATGTAGGATGCACGATCATAACCCCGGCGCATTGCTGCCAAAACGCTGTCGCTCCCCGATTGAGCAGGAAGGTGCAAGTGCTCACATACCTGGTTGGGTTCTGCCATGACCGCAATGAGTTCGTCTGAAACATCTTTTGGATGAGAGGTCATGAAGCGGATGCGTTCAAGACCCGTAATCCGGCAGGCCTCGCGAAGAAGGTCAGCAAACGTGGCACTGCCGGCAAACCCTGGTTCTTTGCCATAAGCGTTCACGTTCTGGCCTAGGAACACGACTTCCTTTACCCCTTGCTTAACCAGATCCCTGACCTCGGTCAGAATCTCCTCCAAAGGCCGAGACGCCTCCGGACCTCTCACGTAGGGCACGATACAGTACGAGCAGAAATTGGTACATCCAGCTGTTATCTGCACCCAAGCCGACGGCCCTTCTACCCTCGACCGCGGCAGATCAGCGCTCCACCGGGTTGTAAACTCCTGGAAGGCTCCTACAGGCCGTCCCTCCCGCTCGCGCCGCTCAAGAAGTGTAGGCAGTTCGTGCAGGCTCTGCGGTCCTACAAGAACATCGACAAAAGGAAAGTCCTCCAGGAGAAGCTCCCGACGACTTTGTGCAAGGCAACCCGCCACCACCACAAGCCGGCTGGGATCAATTGTCTTCAGGCGGCTGGCGGCCTCTAGGTGGGCCGCCAGCCGCCGGTCAGCTTTCTCCCGGATCGAGCAGGTGTTAAACACAATCACCGAGGCGTCCTCGGGCCGAGTTACTCGAACTAGTCCTTGCTGCTCAAGAACACCAGCGATGCGTTCCGAGTCGTGATCGTTCATCTGGCAGCCGAATGTGCGCAGGTAGTAGGTACGCGCTCCTGACTCTGCCAGGCCGCGGCCACGAGATTGAGAGGATGCAGAGGTGGAAACACTGGCACGTCTCATGACCGATTTACTAGCCCACTGGACCTACAGGGCGCCAAGGCGAGCCTCGGCCGTCGCCGCAGTTCTACTTTGCGTATTCAACCGCCCGACTTTCCCGGATGACCGTAACTCGGATGGTGCCAGGATAATCCAATTCTCGCTCGATTTCTTTGGCGATCTCCCGGCACAGAAGAGCCGCCTCGTCGTCGTCAATTTCGTCCGGTTTTACAAGCACCCGAATCTCGCGGCCAGCCTGGATGGCGTACGCTTTTTCCACACCCGGCTTGCTGTCGGCAATGCGCTCCAGAGCTTCAAGCCGCTTGATGTAGGTCTCCAGGGTCTCCCGGCGTGCACCGGGTCTTGCACTGCTTACCGCATCTCCCGCCGCCACCAAGACAGCCTCGACCGACCGCGGCTCGATCTCGTAATGGTGAGCCTCAATGATGTGCGCCACTGCCTCCGACTCACCATAGCGGCGTGCGAGGTTGCCGCCGATCATGGCATGGGAGCCTTCCACCTCGTGGTCTACAGCTTTGCCGAGATCGTGCAGTAGACCAGCACGTTTGGCTACCTTCGCATTCACCCCAAGCTCGTGCGCTAGCATCCCGGCCAGGTGCGCTACCTCAAGGGAATGTTGAAGCACGTTCTGCCCAAAGCTCGTGCGGAACTTGAGCCTTCCCAACAAGCGGACAAGCTCTGGAGCAAGCCCGTGCACATTGGCTTCAAGAACCGCTTGCTCTCCCGCCTCCTCGATTTCCTTCTCCACTTCCTCCCGAGCCTTGGTGTACATCTCCTCAATTTTGGCCGGGTGGATGCGTCCGTCCGCCACGAGCTTGCAAAGGGTCAAACGGGCTATCTCCCGCCGCACAGTGTCAAATCCAGACAGCACGACTGCCTCTGGAGTGTCATCGATGATGAAGTCCACCCCGGTGAGATTCTCCAGGGTGCGCACGTTTCGCCCTTCGCGGCCTATGATGCGCCCCTTCATATCATCGGAGGGGAGCGGAACTACCGACACTGTGGTATCCGCCACATGACTGGCGGCGGTCCGCTGAATGCATACAGACAGAATGTCCTTCGCCCGGCGTTCGCCCTCGTGACGCGCCTCTTCCTCCATGGCCCTCACCATCTTGGCCATGTCATGGCGCACCTCTTCCTCTGTCTTCTTGAGGAGAAGCTCAGCCGCCTGCTCCTTGGTCATCCCGGATATCTGCTCAAGCAGACGCTGCTGCTCAGCCAGCTTGGCTTCGACCTCCTCAAGCTTCCTACGATAATGAGCTTCGCGGTCGGAAACCGACTGCTCCCGCCGAGCAAGATCCTTCTGCAGCTCGTTTAGAGCCTCTTCTCGGCTTAGGAGACGGTTTTCAAGCTGACTAAGCTCCTGCCGACGCTCCTTGAGCTCCCTTTCGGCCTGCACCCGCATTTGGTGGAGCTCTTCCTTGAGCTCCACTCTGGCCTCGCGAGCAATGGCTTCCGCTTTGCGCTTAGCGTCGTCGATAATCCTAGATGCTGCTTCCTCCGCAGAGGCGATCCTGGCCTCGGCCAAATGCTTGCGGGCAAAGAACCCGGCGACACCACAGACAATAGCGGCCGCCAGGACCACCGCAATCCACAGTCCTGTACCCATATTCTCACTGCTCCAATTACAGCTGCGACCCCGCGGCGCAGCCGTCTCCCAGTCTTGATCACTTCGCCTCGGTCTCTCTCGCTGTACACTAAAAAGCCGAGCCCAGAGCTCGGCCGTTACCCTCTTTCTCGCACCTTGCCCTTTGCGGGGCAAGACCCCCCGGCAGACAGCCTGCGTTCTATACAGGCTACCGCATCAAAAGTAGCTTCCCCTTATCTACAAGTCCTCAGCTAAGCGCTCCACCTAAAACACCTTTCTCACTGCGCGCTGAGCCAAGAACTGCAAAAACACAAGCGCAAGGTCGATCAAGAGATTGTTTCGACCGAAATACCGTGCCTCGATACTTTACTCTTTCGCGAAAGAAAGTGTCAAGCAACAGCTAGCGCACGACGTGCTCTTCCGCGGGGCAATCGTCGAGGCCGACAGTGTTTTCCAGCAAGCGAATTACGCTATGCACCATGTCCCAGTCGTGCCCGCGACGCATTAGAAAGCCAGCGATGCGCCTACTCGTTTTCTCCTTGTCTTGGGCAAAGGCGCGGCCAAACCGGCGCCTCACTTCTTGTATCAGAGGCTCCGGACACTCACCAGCAGATTCCTTCCCGGTACCACACTCCTCCGCCATGAGCTCATCCAGAATCTGGTCAGCCAGCTCGGAGCTAATCCCGCGGCGACCGAGCTCGCCGCGAATCCTTGAGATTCCATACCCTCTCTTGTATTTCTCGAGGGCATAGCGCCGCGCAAACCGTACGTCGTCTAGGTACCCGAGCGACCGGAGCCAGTCAAGAGTCTCCGCTATGACCGGTGGAGAAAACCCTGCTTGCTGCAGACGTGCTTGTAGTTCCCGGCAACTGCGTTCTCGCGTCTCAAGCAGCCTGATAGCCCTCTCGCGCGCTCGCCTGCTTGCATCCTGGGCGATGATGGCGTCAAGCCGTGAGGCCGTAACCTTCTCCCCCACCACCAGCCCGCCTCGCGCCACCAACTCCGCGTCCAGCTCTGCCCAGATGGCCCCGTCGATGTACACCGCCACACGGCCCGCCCGTCCTTTAATGGGCTCAATGGCAGTAATGGCTCCCTCTTGTGCAGACATAATGACCCTCGCAGAGGTTGGGGATAGTCCTTCCAGGTCTGACAACCTTCCCTGGGATGAAACCTCCCCTGGGATGGGCGATAGCCAGCGTCTTGGCGCGCCTTGACGTCAGCCTTCACCGCTTAGGTGCAGGTAACCCTATGGACTCTCCTCGGCTCCTATCTCCTCTGCCCTACCAGTCGAAGCCCGGCCGGCAGTCGAAGGCGCCCCAGCGGCACCGCCCCCTGCAGAACTGGAGGCTGCCCCAGCCGACGCAGAAGCTTCCGCGCTGGAAAACCACTCGGGGTTAACCACCCTTATAACCTCTTGCCTCAGTCGCTCCACCAGCTCGGGATTGTCTCTCAGAAACTGGCGCACGTTCTCGCGGCCTTGGCCCAAACGCAAATCCCCATACGAAAACCAAGATCCACTCTTCTGCACGATCTTGTGTTCAACGGCCAGGTCGAGCACATCGCCTTCAGCGGAGATTCCCGTGCCGTACATAATGTCAAATTCAGCTTCTTTAAAGGGAGGCGCCACCTTGTTCTTGACCACCCGCACACGAACCCGGTTGCCTACCGCTTCGTTCCCTTCCTTAAGCGTCTCTAGGCGTCTTATATCAAGCCGCACCGAAGCATAGAACTTAAGTGCACGCCCACCCGGTGTGACCTCGGGGTTGCCAAACATCACCCCAACTTTCTCCCGCAGCTGGTTGATGAATACCGCTGCGGTCTGCGTCTTGCTGATTGTGCCCGCAAGCTTGCGAAGAGCCTGGCTCATCAGACGAGCCTGAAGTCCGACATGAGAGTCGCCCATCTCACCCTCAAGTTCGGCTCGGGGTGTAAGCGCAGCTACTGAGTCGATAACAACTATGTCCAGTGCGCCGCTTCTTATTAGCAGCTCCGTAATCTCAAGCGCCTGCTCTCCGTTATCCGGCTGTGAAACCAGAAGCTCATCAACATTTACCCCAATTTTGCGGGCGTACCCAGGGTCAAGAGCGTGTTCCGCGTCAATGAACGCCGCCCTTCCACCTGTCTTTTGCGCCTCGGCGATCATGTGAAGGGCCAACGTGGTCTTACCACTCGATTCGGGACCAAATATCTCGATCACCCGTCCACGCGGAATACCCCCTACGCCCAAAGCCAGGTCCAAACTGAGCGAACCAGTCGAGATGGTCGACACACGCACAGCGGCCGACTCATCCCCCAACCGCATAATCGAGCCCTTGCCATACTGCCGCTCAATCTGCAGAACAGCCATCTCTAGGGCCTTATCTTTTTCCACCGCTCCTCCTAACTTACTGCGCCGCCCCCATCAAAGGCACCCGCTCAACTACCGTATACACAGCCCCGTCTCGGCGCAACTCGCTTCGAAACAGACATACTGACTGTACCGCAAATACTTGCTGGCCGGAGTCGGACTTTGGTTTGACCATACCAGGAACTTTAAGCCTGGCTATCGTCAAATGTGGCTTAAACGGCCTTTTCTCTCTCTTCATTACCCCGGCCTTTTCGAGGCCCGACATCACTCGCTCAAACAATTCTACAAAAATCTTGTGCGGGTCACTGATTCCCAAAGCTACTACACGCGCCCTAGCCGAGCTGGGAAAGTACAGGAATCCCCCCAGGTCAGCAGTCCCTCCCATGTCCTGAGGCACACTGCGGACCACCTCCCGCGCTGCAAGCGCCTTTTGGGGACCAACCTCACCGATAAAAGCCAAAGTTACGTGAAACTGATCCTCGCGCATGAGTCTAAGGCCACTCATCGGGGGAAGAAGAGCCTGCGCAGTCCGCACAAATGAGAACAGCTCCTCCGGCACAGGCACAGCCACAAATAAGCGCTCGAGCGCCACGCCTCCCAACTCGTCTGTTACCACCGCGCCCCTCCTGGTGCCTTCCTAACGGCTTTGAGACCCTCCATCTTCGGCTGCCCGCTCGTCTGCCGACGTTCGGCGTGAGCAGTTCGTGGAGTAAAGTCTTACTTAAGTTTCTCTACCCGCACTGCCTCGGAAAAACGTCCACGAAGCTTGGGCCACGCTCTCACAAAATAGTCAACACCGCTCACTACAGTAAGCACTAACATGAGAAGCACCACATACCAACTAATGCGCTGCCCTCCGACTGTCCAGTCCGGCTTTAGCCAATGTGGCTCCACGATCAGACAAGCAATTGCCAGAATCTGACTTGCCGTCTTAGTCTTGCCCCAACGGCTTGCCGAAATCACTTGGTTCTGAGCGGCCGCTATCATCCTAAGCCCCGATACCGCCAACTCCCTCGCGATCACCACCATAGCAACCCACGCGGACAGCTTTCCCAACTGGACGAGGCTCACAAGAGCCGCTGTCACCAACAACTTGTCAGCCAATGGGTCAAGAAAAGCTCCCACCATACTCGTCTGCCGCCACCGCCGAGCCAAGAAGCCGTCCACAAAGTCGCTGGCCGCGGCAGCGAGAAAAACTACCAGGGCCACTACGTCGCTTCCTCTAATGTGCACGAGTAGAAAAACCATGAGCAGAGGCACCATCGCTACTCGAAACAAAGTGATGGCGTTGGGCAGGTTAGGATGCACTACACGTAGCCACCAGGTCATATCCTGCCACCTCCTCCACCCAGGCATCTACAACATCCCCCACTTGCACGCCCCTCTTGGCAGCACCTTCAAGATAAGTCACTCCGTCAATCTCGGGAGCCTGCCCCATAGTACGACCAATAGCCCAAACCCCCTCCGGTAAGTCCGGGCCGGAAGTCACATCAAGCATGACCGACACTCGAGTGCCCACCAGCTGCAAACGGCGACGCAAGCTGCTTTCCTCCAAGACAGCTGTGAGCTGGTTGAGCCTTCTTATGGCTATGGTTCGTTTTACTCGTGGTCTAAGCTTGGCAGCTGCTGTGCCTTCTTCTGGACTGTAAACAAACCCTCCCGCGTAATCAAATTGAGCCTGCGTCACGAATGCAAGCAGCTCTTCGAAATGCTCTTCGGTCTCTCCAGGGAACCCGACAATGAACGTAGAGCGAAAAACGGCATCCGGCGCTATCTTCTTTATCTCCTGGAGCAGTGCCAAGTTCTTCGCCCCGCTCCCCGGACGCCCCATTGCCTCGAGAATCTGGGGGTGAGAGTGCTGAAAAGGAAGATCAAAATAGCGACACCACTTCGGCTCTGCAACAAGACGCTCAACCAGCGAAAGACTCACCTGCTCCGGTTGTAGGTACATCGTTCTTATCCAGGTTGTGCGCTCATCCCTCGCAAGCAAACGAACCAAGTCCGCCAAATCCAGGTTACCATCGCGCCATATAGCGGTGTTCTGGCCCACTAGTATGAGTTCACGCGCACCCTCGGCAAGACAAGCGTCTGCTTCAGCCAGTATCGCCTCTGCAGGCAGGGCCTTATATGGCCCCTTGATCAGAGGTATGGCGCAGAACGTGCAAGGTTCATCGCAACCGTCTGAGATCTTAAGATATGCGTATGACCGACCGAGTCGAAGATCGTGTCTCGCGGCAATATCCTCTGTAGCGCTCGGTTCTTCACCCTGTGTCAGCCCTTCTTCGCCTACACCTAGAGCGGCAAGCAATTCGGTCAAACTGACTTGATCAAGAAGACCAAACCAAGCAGAAACCTCGGGAATCTCCTTTTCGAGTTCACTTCTGTAACGCTGCACCAAACACCCTGCCACAACAACCTTCTTCCCAGGGTAATCCATGGCAGCATCAAGGATCGCAGCAATCGACTCTTCTTTGGCATCCCTGATGAACCCGCAGGTGTTAATGAAGATGTGAGTCGCGTTCTCCGGATCTTCTACTACCTGGACGCCTGCTCTCGCCAATGTCCGACGCAAACGCCACGAATCCGCTTCGTTCTTGGGACATCCCAAGGTACACATATAGACCCTGGAAACGGAGGTAGAAGGCACGATCATTCTACTTTGCCGGTTTTACCCCAGCTGCGGTAACAAGATAGAAATGTTCATTCTTGTCGAGCGAGAAGGGCGCACCGTTTACCATGAGCACAAGGACCGATGGCTCTCCCACATGCAGCCAGTAGCCTTTGGCGCTGTTGAAGGTCTGCTCGCCGCCAGCAGACAACGTTCCCGCGTAGAGCTCAGCCCCGTTCTCATTGTCTTCCCGCACCACCATCCAGCAGCTCCCCTGGGTCACGTTCACGGTAAGGACCACGTTCTCACTGCTCGAGACAGGCCGCGACAGGAGTGTCGTTGTAGTTGCGGCAAGCGAAGAGCTAGTTGTCGTACCGGATCCAGGGGCAAGAGTAGTGGCCACCGTCGTGCCCGTAGCGTTCGGAAATGTGGCCTCCTCTAGGGTGGAACCCCCTTCCCTTCCTCTTCCGGAGCCCAGCCAGGCAAGGAGGACCACCGCTATCACTGCCAGCAGTCCCACCAGGAAATATCCGCGCTGGCGTTGCCTGCCAGCAGACCTAGCTTTGCGAGCCGCCGACCGAGAGGTCGGAGGTGGAACAACAGCAGCCCGCTTAGGTAGCCTGCTATCTTCTGCCTTCTCGGGCTCATAGCGCCGACGATATTCTTCTAGCAGGTCATCGGCGTTTAGTCTTAGAAAAGAAGCATATGTTCGCAAAAACGCCTTTGCGAATACCGGTCCAGGCAAGGCCTCGAAGTCTTCGTCCTCGAGTGCTTGCAAGTACCGCCCCCGAATCTTCGTGGCGTCCTCTACGTCGCGTATGGTGAGGCCCCTCTTGATGCGAGCCTCGCGGAGAGTGTCACCAATACCTGTCACAAGACCGCTCTTGTCTAGCGAAAGCCCCCTGCTTGCGTGGTGCGGCTAAATCTATCACCCCTCACAACTATAGCCAAGGAAAGCGTATGTAACCTTCTCTGCGTTCCGGGGGTATGCCGCTGTAGCCCCGTGCGATATAGCCAAGTGGATGTGGTTTTGGATCGTGGAAAACTTAATTGGCTTATTCGGGCTCTCTTCTTGCTGGCGACTTTTGTTCCGACTCCAGCCGAGCAACCACCTGATCCACTTCCTCAGGTAACACAAGAATCTGGCGCGGTTTACTTCCCTCCCAGGGACCAACAATACCCCGACGTTCAAGCATGTCGATCAACCGGCCTGCCCGTGTGTATCCCACACGCAAACGTCGCTGGAGCATGGAAACTGAGGCGTTGCCAGTCTCGATAACCAACCGAGCAGCTTCGGGAAGCAGATCGTCAGCGTCTGGATCGAAAAGATCCTCCTCGCGCCGCCGGTCTTCCTCTGGCCGGCGCAAAAGCTCTTCGCGGAACTCGGGTTCTGCTTGCCGCCGCCAATGCGCTACCAGAATAGCGATTTCTTCCTCAGTGATCAGCGCCCCTTGGACGCGCTGCATATGGGAAGAACCCAGGGGTTTGAAGAGCATGTCGCCTGCTCCAAGCAGGGTCTCCGCCCCGTTGGCGTCAAGAATAACCCGCGAATCTACCTGGCTAGAAACAGCAAAAGCGATGCGCGAAGGAATATTAGCTTTGATCATGCCGGTAATCACATCGGCAGAAGGCCGCTGGGTGGCAACCACCAGATGAATGCCCACTGCTCGCGCCTTCTGGGCAATGCGAATAACATAGTCTTCCACCTCTTGAGGCGACGTCATCATCAGATCAGCAAGCTCATCTATCACTATGAGAATGTACGGAAGCGGGCGCTCCCCTCGTCTTGCCCGGGCCTTGTTTAACTCAGGAAGACTACGTGCGTGGTCAAGCTCCATCAGCTCATAGCGGTCTTCCATTTCTTTTACCACGTTATGGAGCACCCCCGCCGCGTCTTTCATATTCGTAACCACTGGCACCAAAAGATGCGGGATGCGGTCGTAATGGGACAGCTCCACCTTCTTGGGGTCGATCATGATCATGCGCACCTCGTCAGGTGTGGCCCGCAAGAGAATCGAGGAAACGATGCAGTTTACACACCCACTCTTTCCCGATCCCGTGGTACCCGCGATAAGCAGGTGAGGCAGTCGGGTAAGGTCGGCGTACACCGGCTTCCCGGAGATGTCCTTACCCAACCAGAACATGAGCGGCCCAGCCGAGCGAGGGAAGTCTTGGTAAATGTCGCCCAGGGTTACCCACCGGGCCTCCAAGTTCGGAATCTCCACCCCCACAGCAGATTTGCCTGGAATGGGGGTAAGGATCCTGATGTCCGTTGTAGCCAGAGCATAGGCCAGGTCGTCCTTTAGCGCCGAAACTTTAGCTACTTTGGTTCCTGGGGCTAGCTGAAGTTCGTAGCGAGTCACCCGCGGGCCCACAACCATGCCCACCACTCTAGCCTCCACCCCAAACTGGGCAAGCGCATTAACCAGCACGGCAGCGCGCTCGCGTTGACTGGCGCCGTCGTTGGCCGAGACCCCTGGACTCTTTTGCAGCATATATGGTTCTGGGAGCACCCATACCGGCCTGGCAGGCTTGTCCACCGCCTGAGTCAGGGTCTGTTCGAGCCCAGGTATGGCCTGTTGCTGATCCGCAACTTCCTGTGTGCTTGCTTCTTTTTCGGTGTGACCCGACAAGACACCCGCGCCATGTTCCGCTTCGACCTCGGGCTGGCCTGGGCCGCTGACACTCACGTCAGAGCCGCCGCCCGCCTCACCCGCATGCGCCAAACTCGCACCCGGTACACCTGTGGCTAAGCTGGACTGACCCTTGCCGGCCGACAAAGAGCTCTGCCCAGAAGAAGCAAAGAGGTCC
The DNA here is from genome assembly GCA_026415615.1 of Thermoleophilia bacterium. Taxonomy (GTDB): domain Bacteria; phylum Actinomycetota; class Thermoleophilia; order RBG-16-64-13; family RBG-16-64-13; genus JAOAGT01. The sequence goes on from JAOAGT010000003.1 coordinate 137,945, forward strand.
GCAAAAACCCGGGCTCCGTCTATGACTTGCGGCGCGCTTCGCAAAGCTCCCTGGGTAGATAGAGGTCGTGTCGTGCTTTCCCGAGTGCCTAACCAATCATCAAAGGCTTTAGCAGAGGGTACGTTCTCTTTGTTATCTTTGCTGCCTAACGAGAGAGCTTTTTCCTCTGCACCCCACAGTATCTCGGAGCTAGACGTATTCGCGAGGTCAAGGCCGCTCCCGGACACGTTTGTGGCCCAGGGCCAATCGTCGGGGGACTGCGCCCAAAGGTCAGCTTCGTTTGTCGGGGAAGTTCCCCGCCGAGCTGCCGCCCTGACCGTGGCAGCTGCTTGTCGAGCGCGCATGCTTATCCAAAGACCGGTGATCCCAGTAGAAAGAACAAACCCCGCTAGCAAGGCAATCCAGGATATTATCCCGACCCCGACTGTGCCCGTGAGCCCATGAACCGCGGCGTATAAAGCCTCACCCAGACCGCCGGCCCGCTTCTCAAAGAGATGCCTGACAAATAGAGCCTCCCCATGTTCTCCCACCGGCGGAGCCGCCCCCGCTACAAAGAGAAAAAGACCAAACAATAGCAAACACACTCCGGCGACACGGGAACGCCGCATCCGCACTCCAAAGACCAGCCGAGCACTGAGAGCAAGTAGAGCTACGGGGACCAAGTAGGCCAGCCACCCGAACGCAAACACAAGTCCCGCCCTAACACCACGCCCCAGTATTCCCGCACTTTCGCTAGCGATAAGAGCAAAAAGCAGGAAGGCCGCAATCCCCAGCGAGACAAGCGCTCCTATCTCGCGGAAGTGCTGAGACCTGCCAGCTCGAACAGAGCGGGACTTGGGGCGCGCGCCGGCGCGCTTCTTGTCCATCGGCGCCGGCGCGCGCCTGGTTCTTTCCAAACGAGCTACTTCACTCCCGCGCTCGCCAAGACTTGCCCCGCTTTGCTTTGTCGCCGCGCGGCTCTTGCTGGGTTTGGTCCGAGAAGGCATCGGCAGCCCCCTACTAGACTTCAACAATCACGGGCAGCACCATTGGTCGCCGGTTGGCCTCACGACGCAGGAACTTCTGCAGAACGTCATGGACGTGATTTTTCAGCAGCGCTACGTCCTCCACCTGACGCATTTCCTCGCTTTCCAAGGATTCAACGACTACCTCCCTAGCCCTGCGAGAGAGTTCGTCGATATCCCCCGGGTAGGCAAAACCGCGAAATACGACCTCTGGTTCTCCTAGAACCGTGCCTTCCTGAGCGCTTCGCACAACTACCACCATCACCAGTCCATCGGTGGCAAGATGCTGCCGGTCTCGCAACACAAGTTCCTGGGTATCTCCCATCGCAAAGCCGTCAACCAAGATCATGCCAGCCCGTACGCGGCCGCTAACCCAAGCACGGTCAGACCTAAGTTCAAGCACATCGCCGTTCTCGAGAAGAAAGATGTTCTCCTCAGGAATGCCCACCTCCTGGGCAATCTCGGAGTGGAAATAGAGATGACGATGCTCTCCGTGGATGGGCACGAAGTACTTAGGGCGCACCAGATTAAGCATAACTTTTAGTTCCTCGGTAGCCGCGTGCCCGGAGACATGCACCCCGGCTTGCATACCGTATATCACTCGCGCGCCCGCGGCAAACAGGCGATCAATGGTCCTGTAGACGCTGCTCTCGTTTCCAGGAACAGGTCGAGCCGAGATGATTACCGTATCGCCTTTGATTATCTCCACTGTAGGATGATCACGTGCAGCAATACGGGCAAGAGCCGAGAGCGGTTCGCCTTGACTCCCTGTACACAGAACCACCACACGCTGCGGTGGGAGATAGTTGATTTCAGATGGGCGAACAATGAGCCCGTCTGGAACCCGGAGATAGCCCAGGTTGGCAGCAATGTTCACGTTCTTGACCATACTCCGGCCCACAATGGCCACCGATCTTCCATGACGGGCAGCGGTGTCAAGAACTTGCTGGATTCGGTGAATGTGACTGGCAAAGGATGCGATGATTATCCTCCCGGGAGCTAGAGCAAAGATGCTGTTTAACTTCTCACCCACACTCCGCTCCGGCCCCGTGAACCCAGGAGTGTCAGCGTTAGTACTGTCGGAAAGCAGGAGCAAGACGCCCTTTCTACCCAGCTCAGCAAAACGCTGGATAGCGGTGGGACGACCATCAATGGGAGCCTGGTCAAGCTTGAAGTCCCCAGAGTGTACGACAGTCCCTACCGGCGTATGGATACCTAAACCGACCCCGTCAGGAATGCTGTGCGAGACTTCTAGAAACTCCAGCCTAAATGGCCCCAGACGGAGATCCTTTTCGGTGGTGATCTCATTAAGAGACACCTTGCCCTGAAGTCCATGCTCCCCCAGCTTGGAGTTAATGAGACCGAGGGTCAGCCTCGTGCCGTATACAGGCACATTTACCTCGCGCAAAAGGTAGGGCAAAGCGCCCACATGATCCTCGTGTCCATGGGTGACTACTATGCCTGCTACTCGCTCACGGTTCTCAACCACATAAGAGAAATCCGGCAACACAAGATCGATGCCGAGCATCTCGTCGTCGGGGAACATCAGACCAGTGTCCACCACCAGCAAGGTATCACCGTATTCAAACACGGTCATGTTCTTGCCGATAGCTCCCAGACCACCCAGAGGTATAACTTTTAGAGATTTCTCCGACATAGATGACACAACAAGAGGAAGTCCCGGTCTTTGGTCCGCGACTCCCTATCGGATCTAGAAGTCGTTGGATTCCTTTATAGGATGTTCTCCAAACCCACTACGAGTCCTTGTATCTGCCGGACTCGCTTGATAGCCAAAATCACCCCGGGCATGAAGGACTCTCGCGACAGAGAATCATGCCTTATGGTCAGGATTTCGCCCAAGCCTCCGAAAATGACCTCCTGATGTGCAACCAGCCCGGGAAGTCGCACGGAATGGATCGGGAGTTCCTTATCTGCCCCTTTTTGTCGCCACACTTCTTGAATGCGACTCCGGGTCAGGCGGGAAGTCCCAGAGGGAGCATCAAGCTTAGCCTGATGGTGCAGCTCTATGATCTCGCAGGCATCGAAGAATTTGGCCGCCTGTTGCGCAAACTGCATCATAAGCACTGCACCCATCGCGAAATTCGGCGCCACCAGGACTGACGTCTTAGCTTTTCGCGCGGCCTCATCGATTTCGGCGAGATCGTCTGGACCCAGACCTGTCGTCCCTACCACTACAGGCACACCAAGACTGATACACGTGAGCACGTTCTCAAGAACGGCAGCAGGAGTGGTGAAATCTACCACTACGTCGGGCCTAGTATTAATTATCGCCTCCCGCAGGTCGCGGAAACGCTCACCCCGCCCTTTTGTTCCCAGCTCCTCCTGGGTATAGGCGGGGTCTACGGCAGCCACCAACTGGAGTTCTTTGTCGGCAACCACCGCCTCACAAGTCAGCGCTCCCATCCTGCCGCGGGCTCCAGCTACGGCTACACGCAACTGACCAGATTCCACGTCCATGTCGACGGCTCCCTTCTCACCTACATCAAGCTGGAGAGACAATCTTCGGGCACCACCTTGGCAAAGGTATCTTCGTCGCAACCAATACCTACAACCGAGAGAGACGATGGCCGGTACACCTCGTTGGCCAAAGCCAGCAGCTGTTCGCTTGTAACCGCCTCTATACGCCGCTCAAGTTCATCTACCGACAATATCTCGGTGCCGGTTACCACTCCTTTGCCAAGTCTGGTCATCCGACTTGAAGTGCTCTCCATGCCAAGAATCAGTCTTCCCTTAAGATGCTCCTTGGCTCTTCTTAGCTCCTCTTCAGGGACAGGTTCGGTTACCAGACGCACAACTTCTTTCCCCACCACTTCCATCACAGCGTCAAGCCGCTCAGGCCTGCAGCCGAAGTAGAGACCGGTAAGGCCAGTCTCTTGGTAGAGGGCGGAAAACGAATAGATGCTGTAGACAAGTCCGCGCTTCTCCCTCACCTCCTGGAACAAACGCGAGCTCAAACATCCACCAAACAGGCTGTCAAGAACCGACAGCTGAAAACGACGCTCATCATCGCGGGCAAGACCCAACCCTCCCACACAGACGTGCATCTGCTCGGTGTCCTTCGTCAGAAAGTAACGCCGCGGTTTTGCCACCGGAGCCAGAGTCGGGCGTCCCACCTCGCCACTTCCCGGACGGTCATGTAGTTTGAGTAACAGCTCTCGCAGCTGGTCATGGTCAAGGCTCCCGGCTGCAGCCACCACCATATCTCCAAACTGAAAACGCCTCCGGTGATATGAGCGAATATCCTCTTCGCTTACCCCGGAAATGGTGTCCTTGGTGCCCAGGATGGGGTGCGCCAACGGATGGCCGTCTAGCACCACCTCGGCCAGCACGTCGTGAATTAGGTCCTGGGGCGAATCTTCCACCATGGCAATCTCCTCCAGGACAACCTCCCGCTCTTGCTCAAAATCGGCAAAGGTGGGAGTAAGCAGCATGTCGGTCATCACGTCCAAGGCCGGCTCCAAGTGCTCGTCTAAGAAGCGACCGTAAACCACCACATACTCGCGGGAGGTGCTGGCGTTAAGTTCGCCGCCGAGGGAATCAAAAACCTGGGCTATCTCTTCTGCCGTGTAACGCGAGGAGCCCTTGAATAGGAGATGTTCGATGAAATGGGTGGCTCCAGCCAGCCCTGGAGGCTCGTCTCGCGAGCCTGTCGGGATCCAGAAGCCAAGAGAGATCGATCGAACGTGATCGATTCTCTCTGTGATTAGCTGCTGGCCAGTAGGAAGTTGTTCAAGGCGGTATTCTTCAGCGCCCACTGCGCCCCTTCGTAGACTCGTTGTCTTTTGCCGACAAGTTGCTGATAAGGCGCAGGCTTATCTTTTCTTTTCCGCCCTGCTGCTGGACATCGAGAACTTCTACCTTGACAAGGTCTCCACGGCTAACAACGTCTTCCACGTTGGTCACCCGCCGATCCGAAAGTCGTGAGATGTGAATGAGGCCATCAGTGCCTGGCTTAAGGGTGACAAACGCACCAAAAGACGTGGTCGCCGCCACGCGGCCCTCTATGATATCGCCGGCTTGTACGTCTCGGGTGAGTAGCTCGATGCGTTTCATACAGGCGTCGCCCATTGACCCGTTGGTGGCAAATATCTTGATCAGGCCGTCCTCGCCTACGTCAATCGTGCAATCAAATTCGCTTTCCAAACCACGAATTGTCTCCCCGCCTTTACCGATGACCGCCCCGATCTTGTCAGGGTCGATACGCATGGTGGTGATGCGAGGAGCATACTCTGAAAGGTGAGGCCGCGGCTCAGCAATAACTTCGGTAATCTTCTTCAAGATAAACATTCTTGCTTCCCGCGCCCTTTGGAGCGCTTCCCGCATAATGGCAAAAGTCACTCCCTGGATCTTGATGTCCATTTGCAGCGCGGTAACGCCCACCTCAGTGCCAGCGACCTTGAAGTCCATGTCACCAAGATGGTCCTCCACACCAGCGATGTCTGTGAGGATGACGTAGTCATCGCCTTCCTTGATCAAACCCATCGCGATGCCGGCAACAGGCCTCTTGATTGGGACCCCGGCATCCATGAGAGCTAGTGTAGAGGCACACACACTGGCCATAGAGCTGGAGCCATTAGACTCTAGTGTCTCCGATACCAGACGTATGGTGTACGGGAAAACCTCCTCGTCCGGTATTACTGGGGCCAAAGCCCGTTCCGCCAGAGCACCGTGGCCGATCTCCCGACGGCTTGGTCCGCGCATAAAGCCAGCCTCTCCCACACAGAAGGGTGGGAACTTATAGTGATGCATGAACCGCTTTGATTCTTCGACATCCAGGCCGTCAATACGCTGCTCGTCACGCTCGGCGCCCAAGGTAAGCAAGGTGAGAACCTGGGTTTGACCCCTGGTGAAAAGTCCCGAGCCATGCGTACGCGGGGCCACGCCTACCTCACACGTAATGGGTCTTATCTCATCCAGGGCTCGCCCATCTGGCCGTTTCTTCTCAACAGCAATGGTCCGGCGTACGATCTCTTTCTCAACGGCGTCAAATGCACGAGAGAGCTCAGCTATCTCAGCAGCCGGGTCCTCGGAATCTTCGGCCGGGGGCCAGGTGGCAAGTACCTCCTGCTTAACAGCCGCAACAGCATTGGCTCGCTCATGCTTGTCAAAGACGTTTGAGGCTTCGCGAATCTCGCCGCCAAAACGGGCCTTGATCTTGTCCATCAGAAGCCGGTCGGGCAACCGCTCGATAAACTCCATCTTGGGTTTGCCCACTTCGGCAGCCCAGGCCCGGATGACCTCGGCCTGTTTCTTAATCGCTTCGTGTGCGACCTCAAGCCCAGCAAGGATTTCCTCTTCTTCCACTTCGTGACAGCCGGCTTCCACCATGGTAATAGCATCGACAGTGCCAGCCACTACCAGGTTTATGGGGCTCTTTTCGATTTCAGAATACGTTGGGTTGATCACCCATGACCCATCCACCTTGGCCACTCTCACCGCTCCCACAGGCCCCAAGAACGGAGCTTCGGACAGACTAAGCGCCGCTGAAGCTCCCGCGACAGCAAGCACGTCGTAAGGATTGGCCTTATCGACAGAAAGAACTGTCGCCACAATGTGTGTCTCGCGATTGAAGCCTTTAGGCCACAGGGGCCGAATGGGTCGGTCGATGAGCCTTGCGTTTAGAATTGCCTGATCGCTGGGCCTGCCTTCTTTCTTAATAAAGCCGCCGGGTATTTTGCCGGCGGCGTACATCCCCTCTTCAACGTCAACCGTAAGCGGGAAAAAGTCCACGTTCCTCTCGGCACTTGATACCACCGCGGTGACAAGCACCATTGTATCCCCGCTCCGGACCACAACGGCTCCACTGGCCTGCTTGGCCAGTCTGCCGGTCTCGAAGGTGATTCTCCGATCACCCAACACAACTTCTATCGTACTTACTCCACTGCCCACTTCTTGTAATCTCCCGTCTGAGGGCTCCCGGCCCTCCGCTAAAGTAAATATCTTCTTTCTCCCCTGCCACCAAGAACCTAAACCGCTTTGGCTCTGCTGCAGTTACCGCCGCAGACCGAGCTCCTGGATCACCTGACGGTAGCGCTCCATATCCTGAGTCTGAAGATAGTTTAGTAAACGCCGCCGCTGACCTACCATCATCAGAAGACCGCGTCTTGAATGATGGTCCTTCTTGTGAACCTTCAAGTGCTCTGTCAGATTGTTTATCCTCTCGGTCAAAATGGCGATCTGCACCTCCGGTGACCCGGTATCGGCCGGATGTTTTTGAAACTTTGCGATGATTTCCTGCTTGCGCTCCTTAGTTAGCATCAAGACCTCCAATTTTTCCGTGCTCCCAGCGAGAACTCCTTGGTTCAGGCCGAGATGCAGGTTCCACTACTCGCGGTCATCATCCCTCCGCAAACAGCGTCAGGTTTGTGATCCGCGTCTTACTCCAGAACAAACATCTGGAGCAGTGGAGTAGGTTACCACAGGGAGAGCCAAAGCGAGCTTTCCCGGGCTAAAGCAGAGTCTCTATCACTGACCGCCCACCAGACGGGCGAATGTGGCAAGGGATAAACCCGCCTGGATCCTAGCCCGCTTGATCTCAAAGATAGTTTGCGGGGCTGGCTTCCCACCCTTATCGGTAGACACCGCAAGTGAATATCCCGCTTCCTTGGCAGCGAGGATCACTTGCGAGTTGTAGGCTCCCGCTGGATAGGCAAGAGCGTACACTGGCGCGCCGACTTCTTGTTCAATCACAGCCCGGGAGTCGGCCAGCTCTCGGGCTAGCTTGCTTGATGAGATCTTAGTGAGGTCGGGATGAGAAACCGTGTGTGACTGAACCGCCATGCCCGCCTGAGCCATTTCTCGAAGTTGTTCCCATGTCATTTGACCTTCTTTTCCTACGCGCGAGGTAATCACAAAGAAGGTAGCCGTAAAGCCGTAACGCTGCAGTAGAGAAAATGCCACTTCGTAGTTATCCAATCCTCCATCATCGAAGGTAAGCACCACGGCCTTGCTTGGAAGAGCAAGTGCCCCGGCCATTGCCAGGTACACGTCTGCCAAACTCACCGTGGAGAACCCATTCGAACGCAGATACTCCAGTTGCCGTACAAAATCCGGGGTCCGTACTGTAAGGGAGTCTGCGTATGGACCCGCCGGAGGCGGTGTCTCATCAACGTAGTGGTACATAAGCACTGGCACACTGACCGCTTTGGCACTCGACGGCAAAGGAGCAAAAAGCACGGCAAGCTCTTCCGGCGTGTAGGTTTCAGACGAAGACGGGGTAGACTGCGTGGTATCGGAGGGCGAAGTACTTTCCGTGTCCCCCGATGAAATCCCACCAAACGGCGAAGTTTCTGAGGAAGAAGCCTGCGTGGTCGACGAAGCGCTTTGGTTAACCGTCTGGGAAGATTGTCCGGATGACGCGGCTTTAAGCTCAGAAGCAAATGTCCAGGGCATCTCCCGAGCACCAGGACCAGACCGCACAAGGGCCCCCACCATCGCCACCACAACAACAGCCCCCAAGAGCACCGCAACCCCGAGCCAGCGCTCGCGGCCGACCGAGCGGCGGCGCCGCTGCGCTGATATTATCGTGCCTGGTTCTTGTCGAGCTCTCACATCAATCTATTGCCCGGCTCAAGCAGGCCCGTGGTCCTCACGCGACTGACCGCGAAGGCGCGCATGTGCCTGCCGAGCCACCTCAATATCCCGTCTTATGGCCTTCGCCAGTTCATTCGCGTCCGAAAAAGCAGCCTGCTCCCGAATTCGTTCCAAGAAGTCAACGGCAAGCCAGCGGCGGTACAGATTTCCCGAGAAATCAAGCAGAAGAGTCTCCACCGTCAGCTCTTGGCCGCCGAAAGTAGGATTGGTGCCAACACTGGTGATCGAGTCGGCCTCAAATTTTCCGTCGACGGTTGACCGACTTACATACACGCCAGGTCGAGGAAGTGCAACTTCCCCGTCCACTCTTACATTCGCGGTGGGGGCGCTTAGCGTCCTTCCTCGCCCGGCTCCAGGCACCACCAGGCCTTCCACTCGATGTGGACGGCCGAGAAGTCTCGCCGCCTCCTCCACCTGTCCTTCGTTCAGAAGCTGGCGAATCCGCGTGCTGGATATAACGTCGCCATCGTCTCTCGCCAGCTCTATGGCATAGACCGCAAAACCGTGCACTGCGCCAAAGACCTCAAGGTGCTCGGCCGTACCCTCACCCCTATGACCAAACCGGAAGTTCTCTCCCACGTACACCGCCCGCACCCCAAGTCGCGAAGAAAGCACCCGCTCGCAGAAGGCCTGTGGCGAGAGCTGCGAGAACTCGGCGTCAAAGGTGACAACGACCATCTCATCCAGGCCCAGCTCTGCGAGCAGAAAAGCCTTTCGCTCTAGCGTGGTAAGCAGAGGAGGAGCTCCCTCCTTACGGAGAACTGCATCGGGGTGAGGGTGAAAGGTGACTGCGGTAACTGTTGCGCCGATTGCGCGGCCGTGCTCGACCGCTCGCTGTAGGATCCTTTGATGGCCGCGGTGCACCCCGTCAAATACCCCGATGGCGGCCACCCTTCCCCGCGCTGGAGCACCGCCAACCTCTTCCAAAGAACGATATACCCGCATTCCCTGTCTCTATCCTCTTGGCATCACAACGACCGGCCGCGCTATGTCTTGCTCGCCCTCGTACACAGCAATTAAGCCGCGCGGCCCATGAACACGGAACTTCCCCTTGCGGTACGCAGGCAGATCGTTTCCGTTCTCAGCCATGCGAGCAAGATTGTCTGCGACATAATAAGCCGGCAAAAAACGGAGGGCCTCGTCCACCGAGAGAACTCCTTGCCCGCCTTGTAAATACAGTTGATACGAAAGGTCCTCTGGCTTGAGCGCCTCGCAAACACAGAAGCCTCCCACTCGAGTGCGTCTAAGGGCAAGCGCATATCCCCCGGTTCCTACAGCTGCCCCAAGGTCAGCAGCAAGAACACGAATGTAGGTACCGCTTGAAACCAGTGCTACAAAGCTCCCTTGCTGCTTTTCTTCGTCAAACTCGATCAGACTAAGATCGTAGATCGTGACCTCACGCTCGGGAGTTTCTACGGACTCTCCCCGGTGAGCCCGCTGGTACAAGGGCTTGCCGTTGACTTTGACCGCCGAGGTCATGGGCACTCGCTGTCGCACGCGTCCCAAGAACTGCCCTAGCACTTCTACCACCTGACGAGCAGTTGTCTGCTTGCCTGTAGGGTTTATGTCACCAGTTGGGTCGCCAGTAGCAGAAACCGCTCCAAACTGCACTATGAACTCATATTCCTTGGGCAGACCCATAAGAAGACTTGAAACTCGTGTGGCAGATCCCACGAGGAGCAAGAGAAGCCCGCTGGCAAACGGATCTAGGGTGCCAGCGTGCCCCAGTTTAACCGACAACCCTCGCTTGGCCACTCTGACAATGTCGTAACTGGTCGGCCCGACCGGTTTGTCCACAAGCACCACACAGGAGGGGGAAGCCATTTCTCACTCCGGCTGCAAGAGCTCTCTCAGTCGAGTTTCAAGCCACCTGACAACCTGATCTGCGTCAGCCTGAACGGTGAAGCCGGCAGCCCTAACATGTCCTCCTCCCCCCACCTCATGAGCAAGCGCAGCCACATCCACGCTCCCGTCAGTGGAACGAAGACTAGCTTTGGTCTCCACCCCTTGTTTCCCGATCCTCTCCCTTAGTAACACCGCCACTCGGACGCCCCGAAGCAGCCGTATGGTGTCGATGATGCCTTCGGCTTGCCCCTCATCTGCACCAAACTCAGCGAAGTCACCATTTAGAAGCCTCGATATGGCCAAGGCTCCGTCTAGACGGACTTCCAGGCGACTGAGGGCCCTCCCAAGAAGCTGCAACTTTGACAACGGCAGACTCTCGTACACAAGTCGACAAACCGCACTAGCGTCAACCCCGCGTTCAAGCAACTCTGCCGCCAGCCGGTGCGCTTGCGGTGTCGTGTTGGAAAACTGGAATTTGCCCGTATCCGTGACAAGACCAACATACAACGCAGTAGCCACCTGAGCGTCGATAGGCAAGTCGCCCGCACAAAAGATCTCGTAAAGCAAAGCAGTGCTAGAAGGAGCCGTGGGCGCCACAAGGTTTATATCACCAAACAAGGGGTTGTCTTGGTGATGGTCAATATTGACGCGCACCGCCCCAGAAGGAATCTCCCCCGAAGTGGAGCGCGCTAGAGACGCGCAGTCAAGAAAATAGAAAGTGGCCTCCGGAATATCAGGCAGGTGGTCGCCTCGGACAATTTCTTCGAGCCGCGGGAGAAAAGCATACTCCTGGGGAAAGCTCGCTCCACCGGGGACAAAACCGACACATCTTATCCCCAACCTTTCGCACATCAATAGAACAGCGGAAAGACATCCCAGCGCGTCACCATCGGGCGCCTCATGAGAAACGGCAATAACGGCCTTCTCGGTCTTGAAGCGCTCGGCGATGACAACTGCAACTGAACGCTCCGGCTCTGCCAGAATGCTCATGGCTCGCTCTCCGCAGAGCCCTCCTCGTCTTCCTCATGCTTCTCGCTTGACCTGAGTAAGGCATCAATCCGCATGCCCTGGTCAATACTCGAATCATAGACAAACTCGAGGAAAGGCACGCGTTTGAGCGGTAACTCATCTCCTATGCGCCGCCGCAAGTAAGCACCGGCCGCCCGCAGACCGACAAGCGTGGCCTCCTTATCTGCTTTCTTGCCATAGACAGAAACAAAGACTTTGGCATGCGACAGGTCAGGAGAAGTCTCGACTGCGGTAAGGGTAACAAAGCCTATCCGCGGATCCTTTATGTCTTCGGCCAGAGCAGTGCCGATGATTTCACGAATCGCTTCGTTTACTCGCCGCATGCGATATGAGGGAGCGCTACCCATCTACATCCACCACCTCTGTAGAGCACGTGGTTAGCATCCACTCCTGTGAGTCAAGATATATCCTTAGACGGTCTAAGTTGTCCTCCAATACTTGAAGGTCAGACGACGCCAAGGCCACCACTACTCGGGAACGCTGCCACAGCTCTTGGAATCCCACTTCGGCAAATGAAGCCCCGTACTTACGGTTGACCTGCTCCCGAATCCGGCGCAAGTACATGCGCTTACCCTTAAGCGAGCCGTTGTCCGGAAAGTACAGCTCAGCCGTAAGAATTCCTACAAAACCCTTGTTGCTTCGACTAGGTACGGGCAACTTCTTTGATCTCGTAGGCCTCTATGATGTCGCCCTCACGGATATCGTCAAAACCATCGAGATGCAGACCGCACTCGTAGCCCGCAGCCACCTCGCGCACATCGTCGGCAAAGCGCTTGAGGGAATCAATGCCGCCCTCCCAAATGATGTTGCCATCTCGCACCACCCGCACCTTGGCAGAGCGAGCAATCTTGCCAGTTTGCACATAACATCCGGCGATAGTGCCCACCTTTGATGCGTGGAACACCTTGCGCACTTCTGCGGTTCCGATTTCTTCTTCCACCTGCTCTGGCCCCAGAAGTCCCAGCAGCGCCGCCTCCACGTCCTCAATAGCCTTGTAGATCACGCGATACGTGCGGACATCAACGCGCTCTTGCTCAGCCAAAGCCTTGGCCGCCGCCGACGGCCTGACATTAAACCCAATAACCACCGCCTTGGAGGCGGAAGCCAGCATGATGTCGGACTCGTTAATCCCGCCTACACCCGCATGCACAATTTCAACCTTGGCCTCTGGATGCGTGATGTTTCGCAACGCCTCTTCTAGAGCCTCCACTGAGCCGACCACGTCGGCCTTGATAATGATCGGAAGCTCTTTCACCCGGCCTTCCTTCAAACGGCGGTAGAACTCCTCGAGTGTGGTGGCTCCGCTGCGGCTTTTAGCCAGTTGCTCCTGCCTTATCCTGGCAGCACGCCGTTCAGCCCTCTGCCGCGCCTCGCGCTCGTCTTTGACCACCATCACGAAATCACCGGCTTGAGGCACTGTGTTAAAGCCCAACACTTGCACCGGCATAGAGGGGGTGGCTTCACGCACAGCGTTACCCATGAAGTCGAACATTGCTTTTACTTTGCCGTAGGCCTCCCCGCAGACCATGGCGTCGCCAATACGAAGTGTTCCTCGCTGAACAAGAACTGTCGCCACTGGCCCACGCCCTACATCCAGCTGCGCCTCAATTACTACCCCGCTTGCCGGAGCATGGGGGTTGGCTTTCAGCTCCTGCATCTCAGCCACAAGGAGAATCATCTCCATGAGCTCATCCAGATTCAGACGCTGCTTGGCGGAAACCTCCACCACGACGGTATCGCCGCCCCATTCTTCAGGCACAAGACCTTGATCGGCCAACTGTTTCTTTACCCGATCAGGATTGGCGTCCGGCAAATCGATCTTGTTGATCGCCACCACGATGGGTACTTCTGCCGCGCGTGCATGACTAATCGCCTCTAAGGTTTGCGGCATGACCCCGTCATTGGCAGCCACAACAATCACAGCGATATCAGTGACCTTAGCACCGCGAGCACGCATAGCGGTGAACGCTTCGTGGCCTGGAGTGTCCAGGAACGTCACCTTCCTATCGTTGTGAGTAACCTGGTATGCTCCGATGTGCTGCGTAATGCCGCCGGCTTCATTCTTGGCGACTTCTGTTTCACGAATAGCGTCAAGCAACGAGGTTTTGCCGTGGTCTACGTGCCCCATGATAGTGACCACGGGAGGCCGAGGAACCAAATCAGCCGGATCATCCACAAACATGTCCGGCCCTTCGTGCTCCTCCTCTGCGTGCTCGATCTGCACTTGACGCCCGAACTCTTCGGCCAGTACCAAAATGGCTTCGTCAGACAACGACTGTGTAATGGTGACCATCTCACCTAGCTTGATGAGCGTCTTGATCAGCTCGCCAGCGCTGATCTGCAAAGCCTCGCTTAGGTCCTTGACACTAGCCCCACTCTTGACGGTTACAGGAGACTCCACTCCGGGAGGCGCCTTTTTCTTGGCTTGGGGCTTCTCGGCCTCGACAGTCGCTCCCGCTCGGCCGGCAGCCGTCTTGCCGCTCTTGCGCCCGGCCTGCGAATCAATGATCACCCGGCGTTTGGAAGACTTTTCCTCTCCCCGTCTTGCTCTGTATCCCCCTGAGGGACGCACAGGGCTAACGAGACCCGTGGCTTCCGCAGCCTCCGCCCAGATCTCGGGAATCGGGATCGACGCAACCCTAGGTCGAGGCGGCCGCCTCTCGGGAACGTCGCGGGTGACTGCTGCCCCACGAGTACGCTCCTTTGGCCCTCCGGCTCCCTTGGGAGGGGTGGGTACCGTCTGCGTGTCGCGCGCTGCTGCGGGAGCCGCGGGACGCTCTGGACCAGTTACCTTCTCAGCCGCGGCCGCCTTTTCCGCTGCAGCCTTTTCCGCCGCCGCCTTCTTTGCTGCTTCCGCCTGAGCTGCCTTCTCTGCCTGCATCCGAGCCAACTCTTCCTTGGTCACGACGTTTGACGAGGGGGTAGCTCCTTTACGCATCGGAACTCCGGGACCCACTACCGTGGGAAGATCCTCCAAGCGAACACCGCGGTTCTTACCGCGCTGTCCTTTGCGCGCAGCCGGGCGCTGCCCGGCTGCGCGCCCCTCCTTGGGACGCGCCCCTGATGGTGAACTTTCTTGCGCGCTCGCCTGTGGCGCGCGCGCCTCTTGGCTTCGAGAGTCCGAGACCGGACCGCGCTTGGAGGTAGCGCCAGAAGTCTCCGGAGCCTTGGTTGCCTCGACCGTTGCCGAATGCTGGGCTGGAGGCTCTTCCGGTAACTCTCGGCCTTGCGCCTCTACAGACACCGCCTCGCCAGCCTCCGAAGGACCCCTAGAGACCTGGGCCAGTACCCGCTCTACTTCTTCTTCCTCCACCCCCGAAACACTGCTTTTTACGTCCAGGCCGGCCTGGTGGAGACGCTCCAGCAGCTCGTGGCTGGTAAGCCCTTTCTCTCTTGCAATTTCATATACTCTCTTTTTTGCCACGCCCCACCTGTCTCTCCGGCCCGCTTATCTCAACCCTCGGTTGGAGCCTCTATAGCCTCCAGAATCTCGTCCACTGAAACCTCGACGCTCATGCGAAATGCTCGTTGAAATGCCTTTCGCTGAAGAGCACGGTCCAAACATACTCTGCGCTTACAAAGATACGCCCCTCTGCCTTTTCTGTCTCGGGTGTTCTTGACTACTACAACCCGCGGGGGCATAACCTCCTTGTCGACTCTGAGCCATACGAACTCGCTCTGCGGACCGCGCAACCCGCAGCCGATACACTGCCGCTCAGGTTCTTTCTTTTGCTTTTTCATTCGCCAGCGCCTGATGAGAAGGAATGCCACAGTATAGACTGCCGGGCAACGCCGCGTTTGGACAGCGCTTGCCTCCGGAAGTCAGAGCGTGGCACCTGCCATCAACCACCAGCGGCTCAACCTCGGCTGGCGCGTACGTTCCGGCCTCTTCTTCGCTCATCTCCGATTCTGATTTTATGTCAATCTTCCATCCGGTTAGCCGATTGGCGAGACGCGCATTTTGTCCATCTTTGCCTATGGCCAGCGACAGCTGATCATCCGGCACAACCACCACCGCCTCGCGCCTAGCGTCGTCGAGAATCACCTCGCGCACACGAGCAGGAGAAAGCGCTTTGGCTACAAACCGCGCCGGCTCATCGTCATATGGGATGATGTCGATCTTCTCGCCCCTTAGCTCCGACACCACCATGCGCACACGCGAGCCCCGTGGCCCGACGCACGCACCGACAGGGTCTACACCATCGGCATGAGACACCACCGCGATCTTGGAGCGATAGCCTGGCTCGCGAGCCACCGCCACTATTTCCACCAGGCCGTCAGCGATCTCGGGAACTTCCAATTCAAAGAGACGCTTTACCAACTCCTCGCTGCGCCGAGACAGTATGATGGGCGGCTCTTTGGGATTATGTATAACCTCTTTGATAATGGCCTTCAGGCGCATCCCGTGCTCGTATCTCTCGGTAGGCACCTGCTCGCTCTTAGGCAGACGGGCTTCGACTCGCCCCAAGTCAACGAGCGTGTAGCGGCTGTCCGACTGCTGAACAATTCCTGTCACTATCTCGCCGATACGTCGTGAGTACTCCCGGTAGACGATGTCTTGTTCGGCCTCCCTGATTCTTTGATAAATCACTTGCTTGGCAGTCTGCGCTGCTATGCGGCCAAAATCTTCGGGGGTCACCTCTCTGCGCTCGGCAAGAGATGCGTCCAGTCGGCCTTCGTGACGCGCATCAGCTGTGGGCTCATGCCCGGGAGGAAACACAAGCTCGTAAACATGAATCTCGCCAGTATCTCGGTCGATCTTTACCTCCGAGTACGGCACGGCGCGAGGTGTTTTCTGGTAGGCAGAGTGAAGCGCGTCCTCCAAGGCCTCGATGAGCAGGTCAAAGGGAATGCCCTTTTCTTTCTCTATCTGCCGGAGAGCTTCTATTGTCTCCCTGTTCATCCCCTTCCCCCTAGTTCAAGTAAGTAGCGCGCACGACCAAACCAAGCCCTGCGCTCCACATCATGATTCTGCCGCCCAGGACCAGCTTCCTTTTTTCCACACAGACCTTCTTCCTCAAGCGGTCGCAAGACCGTCAAATAGTCCTCCAAAAGTAAAACAAAAGTGGGCCCCCCAACCCACTTTTCCGTGACCTACTCGCCTTTCGTTTGCGGAAGAATTATAGCACTGATGCCGAGCTAGTCTGCCTGCTCCCACATGTTTCGCACCCGAATTGCGCACTCGCCCACTGACACTTCTGTCTGTTCGCCAGTGGCGCGCAACTGAACCTCCACCATGCCTTGACTCACTTTCCTACCCACCGTCACCCTCACTGGACACCCGATCAGTTCGGCGTCCGCAAACTTGAAACCCGGCCTCTCATCCCTTTCGTCCCAGAGCACCTCTAGCCCCGCAGCCTGCAGATCATCATATAGCTTGACCGCCACTTCCGTTTGCCCTGGATCATCCCTTTGTACTTGAACCAGATACACGTCAAAAGGCGCAATTGCCTTGGGCCACACAATCCCCTTGTCGTCGCTCCGCTGCTCCACAGCCGCCGCCGCGACACGGGCTGGGCCAATCCCGTAAGAGCCCATTACCAGTGGGCGCTCCTGGCCGCGCTCGTCAAGTACAGTTGCCCCCAGCGGCAGCGAGTACTTCGTGCCCAGCTTGAAGATGTTCCCCACCTCAATTCCCGTCTCTATGGACAACGGCTGACCGCAGCGAGGACACCCTTCGCCCTGTTGCGCTTGGCGCAGATCAGCGTATTCCGCGTGGAAGTCTCTCTCGGGCACCACCCCAACGATGTGGGTGTGAGGCTTATTGGCCCCGGTAACAAAGCCTGCGAACGAATTCTGGTCGCCGGAGTGGCTGCGCGGCGAAAGAACCTCGTCGGCCACAATGCGCATTCCCTGCGTCCCAGGCAGACCCACAGGCCCTACAAACCCAGGCTCCACGCCTACGGCTGCCTTGACCTCGTCCGCGCTCGCGGGCCGAACTTCGCACCTCAAGTAGCGCGCCAGTTTATTTTCCTGCAGTTCGTGGTCCCCCCGCAGGAGAGCCATGACAGGATTCCCGCCGGCCATGTACACGAGAGCCTTAATCACGGAGCTTGGAGAAACTCCCAGAAATGCACACACCTCCGCGATAGTGCGCACGCCGGGAGTGGGCACTTCATTCGGGCTCTGCTTCTCGTCCGCTTGCTTCGCGCCGACGGCTCCGGGCGAAGTTTCCGGCGAGAAGGCCACCGAGCGCGCCATCTCCACATTAGCCGCATATCCGCAGGATTTGCACAGAGCAATGCGGTCCTCTCCTGCTTCGGACGGGGCAATGTACTCGTGCGCCTGAGCTCCGCCCATGAAGCCTGTGTCGCTTTCCACCCGGTAAAAGCGCAGACCGCATCTGGAAAAGATCCGATCATACGCCTGGATGTGCTTTTGATAGCTCAGTTCAAGACCCGCCTCGTCCAAATCAAAAGAGTACGAGTCTTTCATCAGAAATTCGCGCACCCGTAAGATGCCCCCCTTGGGACGCGGCTCGTCTCTAAACTTTAACTGAAGCTGATACCAGATCTGTGGCAGGTCACGATAAGAGCGGAGCTCACGCGCAGCAAGCCAGGCGAAAACTTCTTCGTGGGTCATCGCCAAGACCATGTCCCGGCCGCCCCGGTCTTTAAGCCGGAACATTTCATCACCGATGGCGTCGTATCTCCCTGTGGCCTGCCACACCTCGGCAGGATGTAGCGTGGGCATAGAAAGTTCTATTGCGCCAATGGAATCCATTTCTTCCCGAATAATTTGGCAGATCCGTTGCATCACCCGCCAACCCAGCGGAAGCATGATGTAAATCCCAGACGCCAATTGACGCACAAATCCACCCCTTACAAGAAGCTTATGGCTTCTCGCTTCGGCATCAGCGGGATCTTCTTTTAAAGTGGGCATAAAAAGGGCGCTTGCCCGCATGTCTCCCTCCTGCTCTTAGTTACAAATGTGCCCGGTGGGCGCGTCACGAAAGCTGCTCGCCTTCAGTCCTACGAGCAATTTCTGCAAAAAGGGCTTCCACAAGCTCGCTCTCGGGCACCTTTCGTACTGGCCGCCCTTTGGCGAATACGACGCCCTCTTTCTTGCCGCAGGCTATTCCAAAGTCAGCTTTTCGCGCTTCCCCTGGGCCGTTAACTATACAGCCCATCACAGCAACCTCAATGTCTAGCCCCAACCTGACCAGACGGTCCTCCACTTCTCGGGCAAGCGGTTCAAGGTCCACTTCGGTGCGGCCGCAAGTGGGACACGAGATAACGCGCGGGCCCCGAGGAATCAGCTCCAAGGTGCGGAGTATTTCGAGCCCTACCCGCACTTCCTCAAGGGGATCACCAGTGAGCGAAACTCGTATAGTGTCCCCTATACCCCGGGAGAGCAAAGCCCCAAGCACAACAGCGCTTCGCAGGGATCCAGCCCATGGCGTTCCCGCTTCAGTAAGACCGAGATGTAACGGATAGGGGAGCTCCTCCGCCAGACGCTGGTAGGCGGCGATGGTGACGGGGCCCGAAGACGATTTGGCCGAGACTTTGATCAGCCGAAAATCAAGATCCTCCAAGAAGGAAACGTGCCGCCTGACAGACTCAACCAGCGCCGCAGCTGGGTCCCGTTGTTCAAGTGAGCGCAAATCCCGCTCTAGTGACCCCGAATTGACTCCCACTCGGATCACCGTGCCATGCTCTCGGGCAGCCCTAACTACCTCCTTGACTTTTTCCCGGCCGCCGATATTGCCCGGGTTTATCCGCACTCCGGCCACGCCTGCGTTGATGGCCGCCAACGCAAGTCGGTGGTCAAAGTGAACATCAGCTACAAGAGCCACCGGACTCTCGGCGACCAAAATTCCAAGGACTTGAGCAGCTCGCTCGTCAGGGACCGCCACTCGCACTATCCGGGCACCAGCCGTGGCTAAGGCGCGAATCTGCTGCAAAGTCGCTTCGACATCGTGAGTCGGCGTCTTGGTCATGGACTGCACAACTACGGGTGCGCCTCCCCCCACAGGAACGCCACCGACCGAGATCTGCACCGGGCTTGCCAACGAAGAAACCTCCGAAACAGCGGCTCCCGGGGGTCTGTCTACCAGCCGCCAAAGAGGCGTCCCAGGTCGTTGGACGTAGCCAGCAGGAAAAGAGCCACAAATAGCCCAATCCCCACCATGGAAATGCGCTCAAAAACGCGCAGCGGAATCGCACGCCCACGGACCCGTTCAACAATGCTCAAGAGCACATGACCCCCATCTAGAGGCAGAAGAGGCAGCATGTTGAGAATGGCCAGGTTTACGCTGATAAGAGCAAGAAGCATCAGATAGTACCCGCCCACAAAGGCCTCAGTGGAAAGCTGAATGATGCCCACCGGGCCGGCCAGACCTTGAGAGCCTAAGACAGGCACTTCGCCGGTGAACATCATCCAAAGCCCCTTGAAAACAAGGAGCGCCATACTCCCTGTAACCCGGCCTGCGTAAGCAAGAGCAGCGGCAGGTCCCAGATCTTTTTGCTTTACTGCCGGCTCAACTCCCAGATAACCCGTGCCGTCTTCCCGCTCCGCCAGGAGCACAGATATCTGCTTGGTCTCACCAGCTCGCTCCACTGTTATCGTGATAGTCTCCCCCGGCTTCGTGAGCACCTGGGTTCGGACGTCTTGCCAATCGGATATTGGCGAGCCATTGATGGCGACAATACGGTCGCCAGACTCAAGCCCTGCAAGAGCAGCCGGGGTTCCCGGAGCCACAGCCGAAATGCTAGTGGTGGTAACCGTCTCTCCTTGCTGAACACCTACCACCCAAACCAGGAAGAACGCCACCACCACGTTCATTACAACACCGGCGATGATGAACAAGAACTTATGCCAAAAAGGATGAGCGTAGTACCGGCGTTCGAGCGGCGTAGAAGCAATTTCCTGCGCACTAAGGACCCGGCGTCCAGCCAGGCGATCCTCGGGATCGCGGGCCGCGCGGTACGAACCGCGGGATAATTCGCCCCTTTTCTCCGCCTCTGCTTCGGCCACCCAGGCTTCAAACTCCTCTTTGTGCATTCCCGTCACGCGAACGTAGCCGCCCAGAGGTATAGCCGAAATACCGTAGACAGTCTCCCCAATGCGTCGGCTTATCAGATACGGGCCGAAACCAAGGCTAAACTCCTCTACTCGCATGCCTGTCGCTTTGGCCACAATGAAGTGGCCAAACTCATGGGCGAGAATCAAGAAGCCGAGCCCAACTATGGCCACTATGACACCAAGAAACCCCATCACGTCTTCCTCAGCCGCTGCTCATTTACAGCCTGTCTAGCTACCTCCCGGGCCCACTCGTCAACCCAACGAGCCTCCTCGTAAGTGCCAAACGACCCGCCCGGGCTCTCGCTGATCACTTTTTGCACTA
This sequence comes from Thermoleophilia bacterium, assembly GCA_026415615.1. Classification (GTDB taxonomy): domain Bacteria; phylum Actinomycetota; class Thermoleophilia; order RBG-16-64-13; family RBG-16-64-13; genus JAOAGT01. Next base: position 158,783 of record JAOAGT010000003.1, read on the forward strand.
CCTCCCATATACCCAAAAATGTCAGCTCCCCGCCCAAAAACGCCTCCACTGCCACCTCATTGGCTGCATTAAGAGCGCAGGTGGCAACGTCACCCTTACGTCCAGCTTCGCGGGCTAAGCTAAGGGAAGGAAAAGTGTCCTCATCAGGAGAGAAAAATTCAAGAGCCACTCCCGCAGCTAGATCGAGCGACGCCGCCTGCACCGAGGTTCTGTTGGGATAGTTAAGCGCATACGCAATGGGAATGCGCATGTCTGTCGCTCCCAGGTGAGCCACAAATGCCCCATCCTTCAAGCGGACAAGGCCGTGAACAATGGATTGAGGATGCACCAAGACTTCGATCTGCTCGTAAGAAAGGCCGAACAAGTGATGGGCTTCTATGATTTCGAGAGCTTTGTTCATGAGTGTGGCTGAATCAATAGTGATTTTTGGCCCCATCGACCAAGTGGGATGGGCAAGAGCCTCCTCGGGTGTGACAGCCCGCAGTTGGTCGCGCTTGCGGCCTCTGAACGGCCCCCCTGAGGCTGTCAGCACGACTGTCTCCACTTCATCGGGGCTAATCCCGGCAAGCAGTTGATATATTGCCGAGTGCTCAGAATCCACGGGAATGATTGCGGCGCCTGCAGAAGCAGCCAACCCCATCACTAGAGAGCCAGCACACACCAAGCTTTCCTTGTTGGCTAAAGCAAGTACCGTCCCCCTGGACAACGCCGCCAAGGTAGCCTGCAGCCCGGCAAAACCCACAATGGCGTTCAGCACCACGTCGGCATCTACCTCGTCCACTAGACGAGCAGACGCGTCGGCGCCGCTGCGCACTCGCAGCTCCGGATAAAGAGTAGGTGATACGGTGCGTGCCGCCTCTTCGTCGGCAATGGCCAATTCGTTCACTCCCAGCGAAACCGCCTGCTCGAGAAGCAGAGCTACATTTTTGGCGCAAGAAAGGCCAACTACCTTGAGATCTCGGCTGCACGCAATAACTCTTAATGCTTGCACCCCGACAGATCCTGTGGCGCCCAGAACAATAACTCGCCGCATTTTTCCTCAGATCCTAAAGTAGCAGCACAACTGCCCAGTAACCCGCCACACCTGCAAACAGCAGAGAGTCAAAACGATCTAAGATCCCGCCATGGCCCGGAAGAAGCCCGCCTGAGTCTTTAAGGCGAAAGTCCCGCTTAAAGGCAGACTCAAAGAGGTCGCCCCATTGACCTACTATCCCTACCACCAACCCCAGAATGATTGCCTGTTTTACGGAGAGCCAAGGAGAGTAGATCTTCACCACTAATGCGGCAACCACCGCTCCAACAAGCCCACCAACAGCCCCTTCAATAGACTTCTGTGGCGAAATTTGAGGGGCAAGCTTGTGACGCCCGATAGCTTTTCCCACAAAAAAAGCAAAAGTATCGTTGAGGACGGTGCAGGCCAAAACCAGAAGAGTAAGAGCAAGACCATGCTCCAGAGCCCGCACAAGCAGCACGTACGCAAAACCAACTGCGATCCACACTACCCCAAAGGCGGTGATAGATATTCGCCCCACCAAATGCGCGCCCAGTTCCCCAAAGAGCGACCAGAAGAAAGAAAGAACAAGCAGCGCCCCGAGCCCCAGCAAGATACCGTAGGGACCCAAGAAAAAAGCCCCCACGATCACTCCCAGCCCACTCAAGTATCCTACGAGTAGATTGGGACGATACGGACGAAGGATTGTGTAGTACTCGTGGAGCCCAAGAAAGGTTAGGACTAGGGCTAACCCAAGAAGGTAGTAGCTCCCCAGGATGGCTGCGGCAAGCCCAATCGGAAGAGCGATCAGAGCTACAAGCACTCGCTGCTTAAGCATCTGGTTCCCCGCTGGCGGCTACACTGCTGGTGCGCGCTCCAAACCGGCGCTCACGTTTGGCATAGTCGGCCAAAGCTTTGTCAAACTCATCTCCGTCGAAGTCCGGCCATAGACAAGAGGCAAAATAAAGCTCAGAGTAGGCCGACTGCCACAGCAAGAAGTTAGACAAACGCTTCTCGCCAGAGGTTCGGATGACCAGATCCGGATCGCGCATAAGCGGCGAGTAAAGGTTTCTCGCTATGTCCTCCTCTGTAATAAGGTGAGGATCAACACCTTCCTCGGCCGCACGTCTGACAGCGTCAACAATCTCTCGCCGACCCCCATAATTGAAAGCTATGAAGAGAAACAGAGCGGAGTTGTGAGAGGTCAGATCCTCGGCCCACTTCATCTTCTGAAGCAGGCCCTCTGAAAGACCCTCTTTGCTCCCAATGAAGATGACCCGACACCCGTTTTCGTTGAGAGCAGGGGTCTCCTTTTCAATCATCTCCTCATGCAGCCGCATGAGCGCTTCGACCTCTTCCTGCGGCCGCTTCCAATTCTCAAGCGAAAAAGAGTAGAGAGTGAGCTGCTTAACTCCTCTCTCCCGAGCAACCCGCACCACCCGGCGGACAGCTTCCGCCCCCGCCCTGTGACCAGCCGCGACCGGAAGTCCCCGCCGCCGGGCCCAGCGCCCGTTGCCGTCCATGATAATGGCAACATGATGGGGCAGGGCCGCCCCAGGCTGGGAACTTCGGAGGCGCCGTCCCTTCCCGCGGCCAAAAAAGTCACGTAGCCACTTCTGGGGGCTCACATCAGATCTCGAGAATCTCCGCTTCTTTGTGCTTGAGCAGCTCGTCGATCTTCTCGATAAAGCTATCAGTGAGCTTCTGGACTTCCTCTTCAGCGCGACGTTCTTCGTCCTCTGAGATCTTGCTGTCTTTCTTTAGATTCTTTAGATGCTGAATGATGTCCCTTCTTACATTGCGGACCGCTACGCGAGTATCTTCGGCCATCCCTTTGACCAATTTCACAAGCTCTTTGCGACGCTCCGCGGTGAGGGGAGGAATATTTAGCCTGATCACAACCCCGTCGGTATTGGGCGTAAGACCGAGGTCTGACTCCTGGATAGCCCGCACAACAGCGTTTACCGCATTCTTGTCGTAAACAGTGATTGAGATTGTACGGGCGTCTGGGGTGGCTAGACTAGCCAGCTGCTTAAGAGGAGTCTTTGTGCCGTAATAGTCCACATGAATGCGGTCGAGAATTCCGGTAGACGCTCGACCAGTCCGAATAACGCTAAACTCACTGCGAAGAGTGTCTACTGCGGTTTGCATACGTCGCTTGCCGTCAGCAAGTTGCTCGTCGATCTCCTCGCGAGTCATACTTCCCCCTTCTGGTCGTAGGTCAACTGTTTTGCGGTGGACCAGAGGTCACAAGAGTCCCCACACGCTCGCCCCGCAGCACGCGGCGAATGTTTTCCGCCACGCTCATATTAAAGACCACGATGGGCAATCCGTTGTCCATACACAGGGACAAAGCCGTGGAGTCCATTACCCGCAGCCCTCTTTCTAGAGCCTCGCGATGGGTAATTTCGGTAATCAGCTTTGCAGAAGGATTTATTTCTGGGTCGTCATCATAGACGCCGTCGTACTTCTTTTTGGCCATGAGCAAGCACTCCGCCCCGATCTCAAGAGCGCGAAGGGCCGCAGCGGTATCAGTACTGAAATACGGGTTCCCAGTCCCCGCAGCAAAAATCACCACTCGCCCCTTCTCTAGATGACGAATGGCTCGGCCGCGGATGTATGGCTCGCAGATTTCTTGCATATGAATCGCGGACTGCACCCGCGAGTCAACAGCAAGCTTGCGCAGAACGTCCTGCAGAGCCATGGCATTCATAACCGTGGCCAGCATGCCCATATAATCTGCCGTGGCACGATCGATGCCCTGAGCCGCTCCTGACACTCCGCGGAAGATATTGCCGCCCCCCACCACGATGGCCACCTGCACCCCCCAGGCCACCGCGTTGCTTACCTCCGCCGCAATTGCCCTGAGACGGTCAGGGTCAATGCCGAAAGCCACCTCCCCCATAAGGGCTTCGCCGCTTAACTTAAGAAGAACCCGCGAATAGATTGGCCCTTCCTTCATCCTGCCTCACTTCGGCTCGGACCCGTCATGAAATTTATAACTCACGCCAAGCCTCGGCCGCGAAGAATGCGTGGCTGCAACAGCTGCTAGCTAACTTCTTCACCTACCCTGAAGCGGGCAAACCGCTTAATCTCGATGTTCTCGCCCACCTTGGCCACCATCTCGCGGCGCAAATCCTCGATGGTTTTCTCCGGATCTTTTACAAACTCCTGCTCGAGTAAGACTACGCTCTGGAACCACTTATTCAGCTTACCCTCGGCGATCTTCTGGACCACCTGCTCCGGCTTGCCAGACTGTCTGGCTTGGGCCATATAAACCTCAAGCTCTGAGTTTTTGACCTCTTCGGGCACATCCTCTCGCTTCACCCAACGCGGGCTCGCCGCAGCAATGTGCATGGCCAAATCATGTACAAACGCCCTGAACTCCTCGTTGCGCGCTACGAAGTCGGTTTCGCAATCCACTTCTACCAGCACGCCAATCTTGGAGCCCGGGTGAATGTAGGCGTCCACAACTCCTTCGTTCGTGGCCCGGGCCGCCTTTTTCTCTGCGGTAGCCATCCCTTTCTTGCGCAAGATCTTAAGAGCTTCGTCCATGTCGCCCTGGGCCTCTTGGAGAGCCATCTTGCAATCCATCACCCCGGCCCCGCACATTTCTCTTAGTTTCTTTACTAAAGCAGCGTCTATCTCCATCGCCGACCTCCATCAACACGCATTCTTCCACATCTAGATTCACAAGAAAATGGGCCGCTGCGCGGCCCGCCGGGCTCCGTACCACCCTCGCCAAGGTCTATCCGACAACTTCCCCCTGGTCGGATGCGCTAGCCCCATTCGGCTCCTCGGAGACCGCCTGAGTCTGGAGTTCCTCTTCGACCCGAGTCTGCTCCCCCGTGTCTTCTCCGACACTAGCCTGACCGCGCTGCCTGGCAGCCTCTCTTGCGGAGCCGCTGCGCGGCAGCTGCCGTCCTCCGAGTGTAGTCTGCGCTCCTGCGCCCCGGCCAGCGCCGCCACCTCTCGAGCCGCGGCCGCCGCGGAACGAGCGCTCATCGGTAGGTTCCTCACCTAGATCGTAAAACGTCCGTGTGCGCTCGCTAGAACGGACAGACGCGGCCGATTGAGCAGCCAGGAACTCTGAGACCTGCATCTTGGCCCGCCCCTCTTCTACCGCGCGTGCCAGCGTACGGATAATGAGGCCGCATGAGCGGATGGCGTCATCATTGCCGGGGATGACATAGTCCACGTCGTCGGGGTCACAGTTAGTGTCGCACAGGGCGATCAAGGGGATGCCTAGTTTGGCCACCTCTTTAGCTGCTATTGCCTCACGCTTGGGGTCAGCGATAAAAACCGCATCGGGCAGCCGAGTCATGTTGCAAACGCCGCCCAGGTTGATCTCGAGCTTCTCAAGCTCACGCTCCATGGACATACGCTCTTTTGTAGGAAGCAGATTGAGCTGCCCCTCCTCCTTGAGACGACGCAACTCGTGCAACCGACGGATTCTCGTCTCAATGGTTGAGAAGTTGGTAAGTAGTCCACCCAGCCACCTGTGAGAGACATACGGCATACCTACGCGCTCGGCCTCTTCTTTGATGATGTCTTGGCACTGCTTCTTAGTGCCAACGAACAAAATCACGCCCCCCCGACTAGCCACGTTGCGAACAAAGTCGTACGCTCGGTCTAGAAGTTCGCTGGTCTGCTGAAGGTCGATTATGTGGATCCCGCCCCTCTCGGTGAAGATGTAGGGCTTCATCTTGGGATTCCAACGACGTGTTTGGTGGCCGAAGTGGACTCCTGACTCCAGGAGCTCCTTCATAGAAACAACGGGCATTCTTACCTCTCCTGCGGTTTTGTTTTTCTACACTACCCCTGGAGGTCGCACCAAGAACCGAGGCGCTCGGCACCGCCGATGCGATTGTCTCCAGGATCGCTTTACACAGCCGCGCCAGTCTACCACAAGAAGCCCAAACTCATCAGAGCTTGGCGCCATTCCCCGGAACATCTACTCATCTAGAGCGTCAGAATCCAGAACCTCGCGAAGTCGACCGCGCAGACGCAATATAGCCTTTGTATGTAATTGGGACACCCGCGACTCGGTGACCCCTAGGATCTCTCCAATTTCTCGTAGAGTCAGACCCTCATAGTAGTAGAGGCTGATCACTACCCTTTCGCGCTCCGGCAAGCGTTCAATGGCTGCGGCTAGGGTTTCCTTCACCGCCTGGATCCGGTAGGTCTTCCATGGGTCCGGGGCCTCAGCGTCTTCTAAGGTCTCAAGCAGATTAGGCTTGTCGTTCGCGGATCCGGTCGAATCCCAGAGCTCATCAAGAGCAACCACTGAGGTCGAGCTAAGGTCGCTAAGAATGCACTCGAACTCCTCAGGAGTAACACCTAGCTCGCACGCGATTTCCTCGTCGCTAGGAGCTCTTCCAAGACGGTTCTCGAGTGCAGTGACCGCAGCCTCTACCTTGCGTCCCCAACTTCGCACCGAGCGAGGCACCCAGTCGAGAGCGCGCAACTCGTCAATGATGGACCCCCTTATTCGGGCGATGGCGTAGGTCTCAAACTTGATGTTTCGCGACGGATCAAAACGCTCCAGTGCGCCTATAAGTCCTAAGAGCCCGTACGAGACTAAATCCTCTTCATCAACGTGCGCTGGGAGTCCGCTGCTCATCCGCCCGGCCACATACTTGACTAAGGGCGAGTAGGCGAGGATCAGTTGATCGCGCGCCCGCAGGTCGCCCTCCTGTTTGTATAGCCGCCAGGCTTCTTGTAGGTCCATCTGCTTGGCCGAGTCGGTCCGCATCATCTGCACACTTCAAGCAACTCTTTACTCATCTGCACACTTCAAGCAAGTCTTTACGTTTATTTTCCCTCAGAATCAGTTTCTATGCCCTGGGATGCGCGCGGCGGTAGACTTTGCGCAGATGAGCAGCCGAAACATGAGCGTACACCTGCGTTGTGCGCAGAGAGGAATGCCCGAGCAGCTCCTGAATCACCCTGAGATCAGCGCCTCCCTCGAGCAAATGGGTAGCAAAAGAGTGCCTTAAAGTATGCGGAGATGCGCCCACCGACGCCCCGCAACGGTGCAAGTGACGTATCAGGCGCCGGTAAACATCTGAAGAAGATAGCGGCTTTCCTCTGCGGCTGAGAAAAAGATGATCCTCTTCTAGTTGCGTCACGAGCCTGGGACGACCTTGCTCCAAATACGTCCTTAGGGCGGCAAGCGCTTCGTCCCCAACGGGAACCACTCTCATCTTGCGCCCTTTCCCCGTGACGCGAATTTCTCGCGACGCAAAACTCACGTCATTTAGCCTTAGGCTCACTGCTTCCTGGCATCGCAAACCGGACGAGTATATTAGCTCAAACAGAGCACGGTCCCTGAGGTCAAGAGGTTCGGGGCCGCCGATTCCCTCAAGAAGGGCAGCCGCTTGTTCGGGAGTAAGCACGTGGGGTAACCGCTTGGGCAACTTTGGGGTTCTTACCCCTTCTGCAGGGTTGGTGTTCACCAAACCATCGTCTTCGCAAAAACGCAGGAAGCTGCGCACTACGGACAACTTGCGCGCAATAGTGCTGCGAGCGTATGGCCGGCTCGCTTTCGCGATCGGGCCCGCTCCCGTCTTGCGGGTGACCCAAGAAGCCGACGTTGCGCCGACTTCTGCCAAAGTTGAGACGTAATCGCCTATGTCGCCAGGGCTGACGTCCCGCAAACAGTAGAGGCCACGAGAACTTAGGAATGCGCTGAATTGATTGAGATCACTTTGGGCGGCTGCTACAGTCCGAGGACTATAGCCAGCGGCGATCAAACCGCGAAGAAACGCCGCAATTGCTACTTCGATGTGGTTGCCACCAGCCTGCTGGTCGTGAATTGGGGTTATGCTCTCTTCCTTCCGGCCGTTTCGCATTCGCGGTCCCGCCATATAACAGTTGCCTTGCCTAGTCACTAACCTCGAACGTATTGCCCCGGTCCAGCCCGCACCACCAGTCCCTCAATTTCCAGCCGGCCCAGTATCGCTGTAACCTCGCGGAGAGGCAACCCCGTCTCCTGCGCCAAAGCATCTGCCGAGTATTCTCCCGTAGCAAGCGCGTCTAGGATCCGGGTTTCAGCAGCACCTAGCGCATCCGAGCGGCGCAACCGTGAACCAGCGCTCACTTGCGCCCTCTCTCCGGCCCTACTCCACAACTCCAAGGGGGTAGAGCAATCAACCGGCCCCCTCCCTCCTCTTTCCATTCTTGAGGCAAGAAGAAAATCCTCCACCGCCTCTTCAGGTCGCAGTGCTACGTGAGCACCTTCGTAGAGCAGCCGGTTGCAGCCTGAATGACTGTCCCCTATTACCGAGCCTGGCACCGCCAGAACTGGCTTGCCCAACTCCAGGGCCCAATTTGCTGTTTGCATCGCGCCACTAGTTACGGACGCCTCTGTCACAAGCAAGCCGTCTCCCAATGCGGCAAGTAACCGGTTGCGACGAGGGAAAGTCCACCGTGTGGGAGCCGTCCCCGGAGGAAATTCACTTACAACGGCGCCATTGGTCGCGCCCTGCCGATACAGATCCAGGTTGCTACGGGGATAGGGTACGTCGATGCCTGATCCCAGAACTGCCACAGTCAGCCCGTCGGACGCCAGTGCAGCTCGATGAGCTATGCTATCTATCCCCAAAGCCATGCCGCTCACGACCGCCAGCCCGCCCTGGGTAAATGCCTCCACGAAAGATTCCGTAACTCGAGCCCCATAGCTGGTGGCCTTCCTCGTCCCCACTACCGTGACTCGAGCCGAAAGAAGCACGGCTTCCCACTTCTCTCTTGGTGCCTTGACAAAGAGCCCAGCCGGTGGATGTGGGAGATGAAGCAACTCTTTGGGATATTCGGGCGAAAAGACAGGCAGGAAGCGCACATCGGCCGCTTCCATTTGCTCCTCTATCATCACGGGAACAAACTCGTGCCGTAGCATGCAGAAAGTCGCAGCCGCGCGGGGAGAAACTCCCCAGCTAACGAGGTCCTCGCGAGACGCGCGCCATATCTCTTCGGGAGATCGCTCAACAAGAAGCCTAAGCACGCTCCAACCGCCTCTGGCCGTAACCCAAGCTAGACCGAGCGACGACCAGTATGCTGTTGACCGGCGCACACGTGCAGCTGTGCCATATCCGTCTACGCCCCCAGTGTGCCTGTGGCTCGCGCTCATTATTCCCCCAAAGGCTTGACAGTTTCACCGGCCAGGAAAAGGCTTTCTTAGCCGAAGAAAAGCCGACGATCATCAAGCCGCAACGCAAGTGCCTCGGCCACATGTTCAAGAGTTACCCCAAACGCTTGATCGAGGTCCGCAATCGTTCGCGCAAGGCGGAGAGTCCGAACATAGGCTCTTCCGCTCAAGCTGTCTCTCACCAGAGCCTGTTTGAGAAACGATTTCGCGTCTGCAGCAAACTCTCGGTCCAAATCTGGTTCTAATGGAGAACGCCTCGAGGCTTCTCCCGGCCCCACACCTAGACGGCGATTTTCTGCTGCCAATCTTTCGCGCCGGTGATTCCATGCTGCCACCACTCGCTCGCGCACGACAAAGGAGTTCTCGCCCCTCGTGCCTGTTTCTAGAGCAGCCAGAGACAAAGGAGGGATCTCCACCATCAGGTCTATGCGGTCAAGGAGAGGACCACTAAGCCGCGAGCGATAGCGCTCCGCGGCGCTTGCCGAACAACGACAAGCCTTGTGGGGATGTCCGAGAAAACCACAGGGACACGGGTTCATAGCAGCCACAAGGGTAAAAGCTGCCGGAAACATGGTGCTTCCACTTCGGCGTGAGATCACAACTCGAGCCTCCTCTAGCGGCTGACGGAGCGCTTCTAATGCATCGCGAGAGAACTCTGGCAACTCGTCGAGAAACAACACGCCACAGTGAGCAAGACTGACTTCGCCTGGTCGTAAGCCTGCCCCGCCCCCGATGAGCGCCGCCCGCGAAGCCGTGTGATGTGGACAACGGAAGGGCCTCCTAAGACGCAACCCCGAGCCCGGATCGTGAAGGCCCGCGGCGCTCCATATCCGGGTTACCTCTATCGCCTCGTCCCGCGTGAGAGGCGGCAAGATCCCGGGGAGTGAGCGGGCAAGCATGCTCTTGCCCATCCCAGGAGCGCCAAACAGCAGAATGTGGTGGCCCCCGGCAGCCGCTATCTCAAGCGCACGTTTTGCCTGCTCTAGGCCCATCACCTCCGCTAAGTCAGGAACATCCGGGTCATTGCCCGAACCCATGCTTGCCGCCACGTCCGTGAAACCTCGCTCCGACGATTCTGCGCCCTCTTCGACCAAGCGGCTATAAACCTCGGCATCGGCGATTGCAGACACTGCTTCGCTCAGAGACTTAACTCCAACAACAGGCACGTTTGCCACTTCTCGCGCAAGAAGGTAACTATCGGCAGGCACAACAAGAAGCTCTACCCCAAGCCGGCCAGCCGCCTCCGCTGCCGAAAGCATGCCTCGCGTAGAGCGAACCGTCCCATCTAAGGCCACCTCCCCCACCGCTCCCACGTGAGCAAGAGCATCAGCGCGGAGATATTCACACGAGGCAAGCGTGGCAAGAGCCACGGGCAGGTCGAAGCCAGGGCCCTCCTTGGGGACGTCGCCCGGACTCAGGTTGATCGTGATCCGCCGAGCAGGCAGCGGCAGCCCCGCCGATGCAGCTGCCGACCTTACCCGCTCCTTAGCCTCGCGAACAGCTGCCCCAGGCAGACCGACAATACTCATCCCGGGAATTCCATTGCGGGCATGGGCCTCCACACGCACGGGTATGGCATCTACCCCCACCACGGTAAATCCCCATATGGCGGCAATCGCCATTGCTGCTCAGCACCTCTTGGTGGTCTTCTGTGCGGTTACCCCTCGAGCACATTCACGAAGTGCTCTACTTTGGCAGGCATGCCACTCTCGTCCAGTGTGACCTCGACAGCGTCAAAGCGCACGGCGCAGGGCATTAGCCCGCGTGCCGCAAGCCACCACACCGCAGCAGCTCGCAGACGGGCCGCCTTACGTGGCCCGATGCCGTCAAGACCCGATCCATACGCTGATGAACGACGAGCTTTGACTTCGACGACCACCACTGTCTGTTGGTGCTCACAAACCAGATCCAGTTCCCCTACGGGCGTACGCTGGTTTCTTCCAAGGACTACGAAGCCGCGGCTGACTAGGAAAATCTCGGCCGCCTCTTCCCCCAACCGTCCAGACACTTGCGTAGTCCACTTCTTGACCTCTGGTCCGCCTCTGCTCCCCACTAACCCCTCCCGCACTTGCACAACAGTCAACCATGTGCTGACGGACACCAGCCGCGGTTAGCAGTGCCCCATCAGTTTGCGGTCTCCTGTTAGGCTAACCAGGGAGGTCTAAAGGGGCATCAAACGTTGGTAGGAGGAGGGAAATCATCAAGAAGATCAAGTTGCGGAGTTGCAACTCCTTGAAAGCTCAGGCGATGGAATTCGCTTGGCCCGTAGCGGCACAGCGCCTGCTTGTGCTGCCTAGTCGCGTATCCAACGTGGTCTTCGAAGCCATAACATGGATACATCCTGGCCATGGTTTTCATCAGGCGATCCCTGACCACCTTAGCCACAATGGATGCGGCAGCCACGGAGGCACTGCGATAGTCTCCCCCCACGACAGCCCGGGCAAACAGATCGGGCCGCTGCAGATCAAACCCGTCTACCACCGCCATCCGGTAGCGTCCCCGCAGCAACTCAAGAGTCCGCACAAGAGCCCTGAGATTGCATACGTGAAGGCCAAAGCGATCAATGGTTGCGGGAGAGCATGCAACCCAGGACACATGAGCCGCCGCAGCAAGAATGGCGGGATAAAGAGCCTCCCGCTCCTCAGCACTAAGCAGTTTGGAATCCGTCAGACAAGAGAGGCTCGGAAACGGAGCTCGGGAATAGTCTAAGACTACTGCCGCGGCTACCAATGGACCTGCAAGACATCCCCGTCCCGCTTCGTCGGCACCCGCTAGCTTGAGATTGTCTTGCCCACCTTCCCCCAAACTCTCAAGCAGAGAGAGATCGAACCGGAAGGGGTCAGAAAGTCGTCGTCTGGACAACCGTTCACTCCGTCACGCACATCTCTCGCGAAGAGAGGGGCAGGCCCAGGCTGCAAGTCCGTCTCCAGAAGCTAGAAGCTGTCCCGATTCGTCCAAGAGCCAGACGGGTTCATCCAGAAACCAGACGCAGCCTGGCCTAGTACCGCTTCTCTTTAACGCGTGCCTTCTTCCCTAGCTTCTCACGGAGATAGTAAAGCTTGGCCCGGGCAACGTCGCCAATGGCTGCCACCTCGATCTTTTCTATCTTCGGCGAGTGCAGAGGGAAGGTACGCTCAACTCCTACCCCAAAAGACTGCTTGCGCACTGTAAAGGTTTCGCGTGCTCCGTGACCTTGCCTACGGATGCAGAATCCCTGAAACACCTGGATGCGCTCGCGGTTGCCCTCTACCACCTTGAAGTGCACCCTGAGGGTGTCCCCGGCTTTGAACTCTGGAATGTCTGTACGGAGCTGCGTCCGCTCGAAATCCTCAATCGCTCCCATACCTTAACCCAATCCCGATTCGCTCTCTTGACAAACTGAAAGAACCCCGCTCAAAAGCGCGCAAGACTTTAAATCATAACCGCCCGGATTACAAGCCGGTTCCACAATTTCCGAAGCCAAGCAGTGCAAGACCGCCGTCTTAAAGGCCTTTCCACCTGCCAATAGGCCAGTAGACACAAAGAGCACACCCAATAATCAGGTCCTTGTCTATCGGGCCAAAGAAACGACTGTCTCCGCTGTTATTACGATTGTCACCCAGAACAAAGACTTTCCCTTCCGGCACCGTGAGTTCTGCCATATCGCCTCGGAAGGGACGCTCAAAAAGGTACGGTTCGTCTCGAGCCACTCCGTTCACGTAGAGAACCCCGTCCTTTATCGCTACCCGGTCTCCTTCAACAGCGACAATCCGCTTAACTAGATCTTCTCCTTCGACCACTGGAGAATGAAAAACAATGATGTCTCCCGGCTTGGGCTCACGGAAATGGTAAGTGAGTCGACTTAGCAAGATACGGTCGCCTTCTAGGAGAGTGGGCTGCATAGAGATCTGGTGGATTGTGAAAGGCTTAACTACAAAAGCCTGCACCAACATGGCGATAGCAAAAGCGGCCACGACAATAAAGATGATCTCCAGCAACAGTCCCAAACCGGAACGCTTGCGAGGCACGGCTTGCGCTCCCTCCAGGCCCTGCGCTGCCGCCCCCCCGCTTCCTTCGCGCAGCGAGGTGGGAACCCCGGTCTTCACGCTTCCATCGCCGCCAACAGGAAGATTCTCGGAATCATTGAGATTGGGACCGTCTGTGCTAACCATCCAGATTGCCTCTTTCGCCGCCAATCCTGCCCCATGGCGAAGGCCTTGCGTTTTCCCTGCGCCATTGCGCAATAGCGGCATGATCTCCGCTCAGAAGTACAGCTGGTACCTCAACTCCAGCAAAAACACGTGGTCGTGTGTACTGCGGGTATTCGACTTTGCCCCCCAGTTCCTCGCTGTAAGACTCCTCTACCGTGCTTGAGGTATTGCCAATTGCACCAGGAAGCTGACGAATTACGGCCTCGAGCACCACTTGAGCAGCAAGCTCACCTCCCGCGATCACATAGGGACCGATAGAAATAGAGCCCGTCGCAAGCAGGGTCTCCACTCGCGCATCAAAACCTTCAAATCTCCCGCACAATAGCACGATATCCCTCGAGCTGCCCGCCAGCTCACAAGCGAACCTTTGGTCAAAAGGCCGCCCTCCCGCGCTAAGCACGTAAACATCTCGTCCTTCGCGGACACTTAGAGCTGGTTGCCCGAATACGCTCTCCAGGGCTTTGGCGACTACGTCTACCCGCGTCACCATACCTGGCCCCCCGCCGTAGGGAGTGTCGTCCACTTCGTAGTGAGGGGGTATCCCGTATTTCCGCAAGTCATGAATCACGACCTGCACGGTACCAGCACGAATGGCGGTTGAAACGGGATGCTGGTTGAGAAACCAGTCAAAAGCCTCGGGCACCAAGGTGAAAACGTCAAAGCGCCTCATTCGAGAGCTGGAGCGAGAAAACGAGACTCGACTACAAGATAACCTTCGGCCACCCGCACCGTCGGCACTGCTTCTGCTACAAAGGGAACCATGTGGGTGCCCTTGCCCTCTATCGCGATGACCAACACCCCGTGGGCTGGGTAGTCAAGAACTTCAACCACTCTGCCCACTACTTCTCCAGCCGGGTCCCTAACGGCAAGTCCCTCAAGATCGAAAGGATAGAACTCATCCTCACCAAGTTCGGGAAGTAGGTCCGCGGGGATTTCCAGCACAAAGCCGCGGAGAGCCTCTGCTTGGTCTCGATCACCTATCTCCCGGAACGCAACGATCGGGAAGTCATCATCGCCCCTTACCGCTTCGATCGTCAGTCGAATGTGCTCGCCCGCTTCTACCACAAGGCCAGACTGCCCAGGACGTGCATGCAAGACTGCCCCGGGAGCAAAGCGCTCCGGGTTGTCCGATTCGGCAGAGATCCTTACTTCTCCCCGGACACCATGTGGGCGCACGATGCGCCCTACCTCTATCCAGTCTGGACGTGACATAACACCTGCTTTGCGCCAAAAGAGACAACTAGCCCGGCGGCCGGGCTCATCCGCACGCTTAGTCCAGAATCTCGACCCTGGCTTGCTGACCGCTCTTTACAGCCCCGGCTTTGACAACAGCGCGCAGCGCCTTGGCCACACGGCCTTCTTTTCCAATAATCCTACCGAGGTCTTCCTTGGCTACCCGCAGGCGAAGCGTCACCCGATCCCCGGACTTGACTTCTTCTACCTGCACCTCGTCTGGACGCTCTACGAGCGAGCGAGCCAGATATTCGAGCAAAGTTCTCACCTACAGAATGCCTTTCACTCGGAAGATCTTGCGCACCGTATCAGTGGGCTGGGCTCCGCAGCCCAACCAGTACCGAGCCCGCTCCTCATTTACTTCCATCACCGAGGGCTCTGTCTGGGGGTTGTAAAAGCCGATCGTCTCGATAAACCGCCCGTCACGGGCTCGCCTCGAGTCCGCCACCACTATGCGGTACGTGGGGCGCTTCTTGCTACCGCGCCGAGCCAGTCGGATCGCTGTCGCCATTCTCACCTCCTTAACTTGGACTGCTTTCAGTTAGACCGATTTTGAAAACATTTGAAACGGGTTTTTGGGCATACGGCCCGAACCCAATTGTTTCATCATCTTCTGCACTTGCTTGAACTGGTTGAGCAAGTGGTTGACTTGATGGATATCAGTACCCGACCCGCGAGCAATTCGCCGCCGACGGCTCCCATCAATGATATCCGGGTGATGGCGTTCTTCAGGGGTCATGGACAGAATTATGGCCTTGATCTTATCAAAAGCCTTGTCGTCCACCTGGAGACCCTTCAGCTTGGATGAAGGTATTCCGGGGATCATGGCGAGAAGACTCGATATGGGCCCCATCTTGCGCACCTGTTCTATCTGCTCGAGAAAGTCCTCCAAGGTAAAGGTCGATTTTCTTAGCCGCTGCTCGAGCTCTCTAGCTTTTTTCTCATCAATTGTCCGCTGAGCCTTTTCGATGAGAGTAAGGACATCACCCATACCCAGGATGCGCGAGGCCACACGATCGGGGTGAAAGTACTCAAAGTTGTCCAGCTTCTCACCGTAGCTTGCAAATTTGATCGGCTTTCCGGTAACCGCCTTTACCGATAGCGCAGCTCCCCCACGGGCATCGCCGTCCATCTTGGTAAGTACCACGCCATCAAAATTGACGCGCTCCTGAAACTGCAAAGCTACGTTGACCGCGTCTTGGCCCGTCATGGCGTCAAGGACAAGAAGAATGTTGTGCGGCTTCACCGTCTGCCGGATCCGCACCAGCTCTTCCATCAGCCTCTCATCAATATGCAGCCGCCCAGCCGTGTCGATGATCACGACATCACGACCTTTGTCGCGAGCCCACTCTACTCCTCGCTTTGCTATCTCGACTGGATCAGCCTTGTCACCCTCGTCGTAAACTGGGACTCCCAGCTGCTGGCCAATCGTCTTGAGCTGGTCGATGGCGGCCGGCCGGTAAACGTCTCCGGCCACCAGGGCGGGGCTTTTCCCTTGGGAAAGAAGAAAATTGGCCAACTTGCCGCAGGCTGTAGTCTTGCCCGACCCTTGCAGCCCCACCATCATCACAATGGTGGGTGGGTGCGGAGAAAACGAGAGCTTAGTGCTGGCTGAGCCCATCAAGGAGGTCAGCTCTTCGTTTACGATCTTGATGAATTGCTGGGCAGGAGTGAGACTCTGGAGCACCTCCGCTCCAAGAGCGCGCTCCTTTACGCGGTCAACAAACTGCTTGACCACTTTGAAATTGACGTCAGCCTCAAGCAAGGCAAGGCGAATCTCTCGAGCCGCCTTCTCAATGTCCTTCTCTGTGAGCTTGCCTTGCCCCTTTAGCCCGTCTAGAGCGCTCTGTAGTTTGTCTGACAGTGACTCGAACACTACCCAGCCCTGCCCTGTGCTAGAAATTTTGAATCCAACCAGCTAGCCCTTCGGTTTTAAGGACAGCAGTTTACTCGCGCCGTCTGCGCCCGTCAAACGTCCGCGGGGGCGAGCTCTTTGGAGTTTGCCTCCGCGGCCGTATGGGTTTTGTTCCCTAGTGTCTAAGCAGCGAGTCGTCAAACATCATTGCGGCAAAATCCACTGGATCAAAAGGCTGAAGACTTTCCAACTTCTCTCCTGTGCCTATTAGCTTGATTGGCAGATCAAGTTCATGTGAGACAGCAAGAGCAATTCCGCCCTTCGCAGTGCCGTCCATCTTGGTAATTACTACGCCGGTAACGTCCACCGCTTCTTTAAACATCCGGGCCTGCACTAGGCCGTTTTGGCCAGTGGTAGCATCAATGCAAAGCAAACTTTCATGTGGAGCACCAGGCAAACGTTTCTCAATAACTCTTCGGACTTTTTCCAGCTCTTTCATTAAGTTCACTTGCGTGTGCAGACGACCAGCCGTGTCAATGATCACCACATCCACCCCGCGAGCTAGTGCCGCCGAAATCCCGTCATACACCACTGCCCCCGGGTCTCCGCCCCGCTCGTGCCTGACCACCTCGCAGCCAACCCGTTCCCCCCACTTCTCCAATTGCTCAATAGCTGCTGCTCGGAAAGTGTCGCCGGCTACCAACAGTGGCTGCTTCCCTAGCTGCTTTAACCGATAGGCCAACTTTCCGATGGTAGTCGTCTTGCCTGTGCCATTTACCCCTACCACGAGGATAACGGACGGCTGATGACTCACATCTATGCGGCGGTCCTTCTGGCAGAAGTGGTTGGCCGCTATTTCCCTCAGCTTTGCCAGCATACCCGATGCGTCTTTGACCGTTCCCAGATTGACCTCCGCCTCGAGCGCTTCCACTATCGAGACCGCTGTCTCGACCCCCACATCGGCGTATATAAGAGCTTCCTCGATTCTCTCCCAGAGCTCTTCGTCAAAGCGGTCAAACATAATGGCCGCAAACTGCTGCTGAAGCGCCCTACGACTCTTAGCCAGCCCGTCGCGGAGTTGTGCAAGCCAGCCTTTCTTTACCTCGCCGGCATTCTCGCTCTGGCCAAGCTTGGCTCCCGCCGATATTCCTATGAAGACCTCAGACCAGTCGTAAGCCAATCGCTAAGCCCCCTTTGTTCCCACCGTGCTTAACCTACGTGATAGGACACGCGAAGTGCCATCCTTCTCCAACGTCACCCCGTATAGGGTATCTGCAATCTCCATGGTCTGCCGCTGGTGCGTGATGATTATGAACTGCGTCTTGTTCTTGTAACGGTTTACCAGGGAGAGAAAGCGTCGAATATTCATGTCATCGAGCGAGGCCTCGACTTCGTCCAGAATGTAGAAAGGACAAGGCTTAGCAAGGAATAGTGAGAACAGGAAGGCCACTGCTGTCATCGCCTTCTCTCCCCCCGAAAGCAAGCTCAGAGTGCGTGGGGTCTTGTTTGGAAACCGCACCTCGATATCAATCCCCTGGGACACTTCGCCATCTTCCTTCCCCACAGCCGCCTCGTCTTCGGCCTGACTAATCCCACGCCGTGCTCGCAGGGGCTTTGAAGACACCAAACTCAGCTTGCCCTTAGCTCCTGGGAAAACCGCGGCTATAACAGAGGAAAAGTGATCACGAACCGCGGTAAACACTTCGGAGAAGGTGCTCTCTATGTGCTCTTCAAGCTCCTGCACAACCTGGCCCAGTCTTGCCAGGGACGCTTCCAGATCAGCTCTTTGCTCACCAATCAGCTTGGCTCTTTCCTCAAGAGCTGCGCATTCCTGCTCAGCCAATGGATTGATGGGGCCAATCCGGTCCAGCCTTCTCTGAGCAGATTCCACCGCCGCAGCTAGGCTCCCCGGGTCGACGTTTAGCACATCTTCGGGTTTTACCGAGCGCGGCGCCAGATGTTTGCGTTTTAGCTCAGATAACTCCTCTGTTAGCAGGTCACATCTTTCCTCAAGATGCGCTTTGCGAACCCTAAGATCGGCCACCCGCTTCGCCAGCTCTTCAAACTCACGCTGAAAATCTGACTCCGCCCCCCCGCGATCTTGTACCGCCAACGCCGCGTTTTCAGACCGGGCTTTGCTCAAGGCTAGCTGCGTCTCCAGAGCCTCATCATGCTGTCTAGCAACTAGAGTCAAGCGCTCCACCAAAATGAGTAACGACTCAAGAACCGGAGACAACTGCTTGAGTCGCAACATACGGCGCCTCGCGCGCGCCGCTTCTTGTTCTGTCTCCCTCAGTCGGGTAGTGGCGCGCCCCCGCTCAGCGTCAAGAGCACGCAGCCGTTCCTTGAGTCTGACCTCAAGAAGCGCAGCTTGAGCCTTTTTTGCCTCCAACCTCGTGACCCGGCCTCTAATTGCCTCCAATCTCGCCTGCGTGTCTCGGAGCTGCTGACGTAGCTGCTCGTTATGAGCGACAGCGTCTTCTACTGCACGCTCTGCAGTTTCGAGCTGAGAAGCAAGGGCCTTCCTCAGCTCCGATTCGCGCTGTTGGCGCTGAGTCAGCTCCTGCACTTCGGCACGCGCCTCCTCGACTCTCTTCTGGGTCAGCTCGACTTTTCCCCGAAGAGCGGACAGATCTCGCTCGGCCCGGCGTAGACGTTCTTCGCAATTTTGCCAGCGCTTCCTTGCCTGCTCAGCAGCCTCTGCCGCTTGCCGCGCCGCCTCTTGCGCTTCACGCCTTTGTTGTTCAAGCTCCTCCCGCGCTTTAAGCGCAGCCTCGAGTTCATTGCGAGCTCGCAAAACGGTCTCTGCCCCAAGGTCCTGTCGACGGGATAGACGTATTCCGGGGTCGATAACTTCCCCTGAGCGCAGGACGATGCGCCAGGACGCGAGAGGTTCGTCGATGAATTTCTGGTCCCACTCCCCATCGGCGTCGACAATGGCGATAGGAGGAAGCAAACGGCGAAGCGTGGCCATCAACCCCGGGGGGGCAAAAACCACATCCTCCAGACTTTTGGCCCCAAACGGAAGATCCCCAAGCTCATCTGCCGGCCCGCCCTCTTCCCCGGGCAGCAGTTTCACAACCTCCAAGGTTTCCTCTATCTGTAATGCCAACGTCAACGGGTTGGTCCCGCCTAGCACGACAGCCTGCGCCAGGGGGCCAAGAGCAGCCACTACTGCACGCTCATAGCCCGGCGTGACGGACAGAAGATCGGTAAGGAGAACCCCCTGCCCTCGTTTGAGGATCTCCCTTGCACCTGGAAGAATGTCCTCACGCTGGTTAACAAGATCCTCGAGCACCGCAATGCGCCGACCAAGCCCTATAAGAGTCTCCTCGAGCGCGCTCTCAGCTCGAGCAGATTCCTGCGCCTTTCGCCTTGCCGCTTCGTGTTCCCTCCTTGCAATCCCCAGCTCCTGGCGAATCTCGGCAAGAGCAGCGTAGGACGTCTCCAGCTCTTTCTTGATATTGGCCAGGTTGTTAAGCAGCGCCTCTTCTCGCGCCAAAGCAGCCTTCAGCTGGCCCTCAATCTCGCCACCCTGGCGCTCCTTTTCCTGCAGCTGCCTTCGCACGAATTCTCGATCCTGTAGCGCCCGCGAGCGAGCGGCCTCTGCCTCGAAAACGAGATCCTTGATCTCTTCTTCTTGCGCTACAAGCTCGCTATAGGTCGAAGCTTCCTCTGCGTGCTCACGAGAAAGCACTTCTAGCCAGCCCAGCACTCTTTGTAGACGCGTCTGTTCTTGCGCATCTCCCTCAAGCGCGCGCAGGCGCTCGGCCGCTGCGTAAGATTCCTTCTCGGCCAGCTCAAGTCTTCTCGCCGCTCGCTCCCGTTCGCTCTCGACCCGGGCCAAGCGCTGTCTCAAGGCCGAAAGGCGGCTGTCGAAGTACTCTGCCAGCGATCTTGCCCTATGCCACTGGGTGCTTAGTTCTTCGCGCTCCCGCATGGCATCCATCAGCTCTTGCTCAGCCGCAGCTCGGCGTGTCCTAATTTCTGCCAAGCTCGCCTCGACCACCTCTCGGCGAGCTTCTATTTCGGACAACTCCTGCTCGACCTGACTTACCTCGCCTTCGACATCCAGCAAAGCGCGTAGCACCTGCCGAGACTTGGCAAGGGCCCAATCCTCCTGCACCTCTGCGAACCTTTCGGCCGCGGCTACTTGTTGCCGGAGAGGGCGCAGAGCAGCTTTTACTTCCTTTTCGATATCCGTCACTCGCTCAAGATTTCGCTTTGTGCGCTCCATCTTGGCCAGAACCCGTTCGCGGCGCTTCTTTAGCCTGCCCACCCCAGCTGCTTCCTCGACCATGGCCCTTCGCGCTTGGGGCGTATAGCTTAGGAAGCTCTCAACCTTGCCTTGACTCACCACACTATGCATCTCGCGCCCTAGACCAAGCGCCCCTATCAGATCTTGGATATCAAGCAGGCGGCAAGGAGTCCCGTTGATACGGTATTCCGACACTCCGTCCCGAGTAAGTCGCCGAGTGATTTCAAGCTCAGCCTCTCCACTTGGGAGCAAATCGTCCACATCCTCAAAGAGCAGACTCACCTCAGCCACTGCACTAGGCCCTTGCCCCGCTCCTCCGGAGAAAATGACGTCCTGCATATTCCGACCTCTTAAGTTGAGCGGGCTTTGCTCTCCAAGCACCCACAGGACAGCATCGGCGATATTGCTCTTACCGCTGCCATTAGGCCCTATGATGACAGTAACCCCCGGCTCAAAAACAAGCTCGGTGGGTCGGGCAAAGGTCTTGAAACCTCGTAGTCTAAGAGAACGCAGTCGAGCCATGCTTAAGCCTTACTCAGCCTTCGTTCTTGAGCACACCTAGCAAAGAAAGAGCCTCGCGCGCAGCAATCTGTTCGCTCATCTTAATAGTCGTGGCGGTGCCTCGTCCCATGACCTGACCGTCAACCTCAACTTCCGAGGTAAAGACGCGAGCATGAGGGGGACCCTCCTCGGCCACACACCTGTAGACTGGCCGCCTTCCCCGCGCAGCCAGATACTCCTGGAGAGTGGTCTTGTAGTCCGTGCGAAATGCTTTGGCGTACTCGATCTGGCCAGCAAAGGCTTGGGCCACCGCTCGTCGAGTGGTTTCAAACCCGTAGGTGAGAAACACAGCTCCGATAAGAGCTTCCAAAACATTACCCAGAATAGTGCGGCTATCGGCCAGAGCACGAGTGCTCACTCCCATCTGAGCAGCCCGTCGCTCAAGTAACGCGCCCAGCCCCATTCGTAAAGCCACCGAACTACAGCTGGCCCTGGACACGACAAAGGCCTTAAGACGAGCCAATTCACCCTCGGCATAATGAGGGAATTGTTCGTAGAGAGTGGCCGCAATTGCCAAGCCAAGCACGCTGTCTCCCAAGAATTCGAGACGCTCGTATGACTCGGTACGGGAATCGGTCCACGAAGAGTGAGTTAGCGCCATCTCGCGCAACTCGGAGGGAAGTTGGGAAATCAGGAGATACAGATAATCTGCCGAGCCCGTAGATTCCCGACCACTGGCGACTGGAACGTCGCCGCAAGCCTTGTTGGCTGACTGCCGCGCTCTGCGACGCCACCACCCTTCAAAGTGGGCGGGAACCGCCCGCACCCAAGCTGGCAGTCCCACCCTCATAGTCCTTTTCTGTAGACAGCCGTAAGTGATCGTTCTATACGCGGGCAGCGATAAATTCGACCACGTCTCCCACAGTGGAAAGCGCCTTGGCTTCCTCATCCGTGATCTTGATGCCAAATTGATCCTCAAGCTCCATTATGAGCTCGACTAGGTCGAGGCTGTCTGCGTCAAGATCGTCAGTAATCGAAGCCTCAAGGGTCACGCTTTCAGGCTCCACTTCCAAATGCTCCACCAGGATCGCGCGCACTTTTGCCAAGATCTCGTCTTTGGTCATTTGTGACTCCTCACTTTCGCTTCCTATCCCTTGCAAACGTGGCTACGCCGCCCAAAACGGGCTCTATTGTATCAACGCAAACAGCCGCAACATGACGAGTGCGCTTCTTGCTGCCACCTTACAAGATTTCGGCTCCGCCCTCTGTGGTGCGAGCGACCTCAGCCTCCACAGCAGGAAGTACCCCTTTCTGTATGGCCTCTGCA
Source organism: Thermoleophilia bacterium (assembly GCA_026415615.1). GTDB lineage: Bacteria > Actinomycetota > Thermoleophilia > RBG-16-64-13 > RBG-16-64-13 > JAOAGT01. The sequence continues at coordinate 181,284 of JAOAGT010000003.1, forward strand.
CCAAAGCGAAGCGCGTTGGCAATGGCCCGGCGGGAAGAATTCCCGTGGCAGATGACTACCAGTCCCTTAACACCCAATAGATAGGTTCCCCCGTATTCCTCCGGATCCAAGCTGCTGCGCAGCTGCCGGAGAGCCGGGCGAAGCAAGAGACCGCCGACCTTGGTCAACATATTGGCGTTGGCCGCCGTCTTTACCCTGCGAAATATCGACGAAGCGCACCCCTCCAGCAATTTGAGAGCCACATTTCCCGTAAATCCATCCGTAACCACAACATCGGCGGCGCCAGTCAAAAGGTCCCTTCCCTCAACGTTGCCCACAAAGACGAGACCCGAGGCCTCGAGCAGCTTGTAGGCCGCTCTGGCAAGTTCGTTACCTTTTGCAGGCTCCTCCCCGATGTTAAGAAGGCCAACTCGGGGCTGGGCAATGCCGAGAACAGTGCGAGCAAAGGCGCTGCCTAAGCGTGCAAATTCCAAGAGATGCTCCGGCCGACAGTCGGCATTGGCTCCCGCATCCAACAGAGCGACGGGTCCGCTTTCTCCCGGAATAGTCGTGACAATCGCCGGGCGACGAATGTTGCCTGCACGTCTGATCACAAGAAGGGAAGCGGCCAAAACGGCGCCAGTGCTCCCTGCGGACACAAATCCCTGCGAGCGGCCCTCAGCCACAGTTCTAGCTCCCACGACAATCGAAGAGTCCGGCATGTTTTTCACGGCTGCGGCCGGCTCGTCCTCGCAGGTTATCACCGTCCGGCTTGGGACTACCTCAACATAAGAACGCCCCGCATGCTCCCCTAGTAAAGGACTCAGCACTTCAGGCCGCCCTACCAGTAAGACACGAAGCCGTGGGCCAGCAACTTCAAGAGCTCCCGCCACTATCTCCTCAGGAGCATGGTCGCCGCCCTCCGCGTCGAGCGTTAAGACAACTGCCTGAGCCTCTGGCGACCGCTCGGGCGCGGGTACATGCTCGGGGACAGAGACAGGCCGGCCAGCATCGGGCCCAGGACTGGTTCTTGCGTGGTTCATAGGCATCAACTTACCAGTGCGATTGGGTTGTGACTTGCTTTACCCAGACTACCGCGTCAAACGAGCAGTCACAAGTAACTGGGACCGGTTAGAAACAGAGCGCGGAGAGGCGCGTCAAATTTCCGTAAAAGCCGGTTTGAGCAGTTGCGAGCTGAACGTTTGTTCATTACAATCGAAGGGAATAATACAAGAGACGTTGACTGATAAAAGCTTTCGGAGTATTATGCAAAGGTTTGCGCCGCAAGGCGCTTAGCCGTCGTGTAAACCCCTCGACTAGTAGCGTACCAGAGAAGAGCCGTGCAGAGAGATATTGACACATCCACAATTGACGTACGAACCATTTCGGACGTTCAGGACCTGATCCAGCTGGGTCAGGAGCGTGGCTACGTGACCAGCGACGAGATCATGGCGCTGGTTGAGGACCTCGATTTGTCCATGGAGGAGATCGAGGACCTATATTCGCAGCTGTTCGATCAGTCCATTGAGATTTACGAGCAAAGTCCTGTGGCCCAAGGGGCGTTGGAGCCCACTGAGCCTGCGCTAGATCTTTCAATTGAGACTGTCACCCATGATCCGTTGCGCCTGTATCTCAAGGAAGCTGGCGAGATTCCTCTTCTCACCAAGGAAGAGGAAATCGAGCTTGCCAAGCGCATCGAGCGAGGTGACAAAGAGGCCAAGGATCGGATGATTAAGTCCAACCTCCGGCTGGTCATCTCAATCGCCAAGAACTACTACACACAGGATATGGACCTGCTGGACCTTATCCAGGAGGGCAACACCGGGCTCATTCGCGCGGTGGAGAAATTTGATTACCGTAAGGGCTACAAGTTCTCTACCTACGCCACCTGGTGGATTAGGCAGGCCATAACGCGCGCCATCGCTAATCAGGATCGCAACATTCGCATCCCTGTGCACATGATCGAGAAGATCAACAAGATGGTGCGCACTGAACGCAAGCTCTTGCAAGAGACCGGCCGCGAGCCTACCGACGAGGAGCTCGCTCTAGAGCTAGGCATAGAACCCCAGGAGGTCCAGGAGATGCGCAAGATTTCTCAGCGCACTACCTCCCTGGAGACTCCAATCGGCGATGAGGAAGACGCGGAGCTGGGCGACTTCATAGAGAATACCCAGACTCCCGACCCGGCCGAGGAAGTGGCCCGCAATATCGCCCGGGAGTGTCTAGAGCGGGTACTTAAGTCCATGGACGAGCGCGAGCGCAAGGTGGTGGAACTGCGCTTCGGGCTCAAGGGGGAACATCCGCGTACCTTGGCCGAAGTCAGCGCCCGCTTCAACGTAAGCCGCGAGCGCATCAGGCAAATCGAGGCTAAAGCTCTTGAACAGATCAAGCAGGCTGAGGAAATCCAAGCCCTTAGGGAAAGCGCCTAACGAAGGTAAGAAACGTGTAGACGCGGCGGGGAACCTGCCTTGCAGCTGTCTCTTATACACATCT